>DAOVYS010000006.1 GCA_030635485.1 Pseudomonadota bacterium
TCCTGGATTTCCCGTTCGCCCTTATGAGCAGACGGGATGGAATTTCCTTTAAAAAACGGGATTCGGTACGGTTTAATAATTCTCCAAAGATCGTCCTTGTGCCGGCTGAAGTCAGGATGAGTCTCTCCATGGCCCGGGTTATGCCCACGTAAAATAACCTCCGCTCCTCTTCCAGATCATATTCCCGTTGGCCGGAATCACATGGTATGAACCCTTCTTCCACTCCGCATATGAATACCACCGGAAACTCAAGCCCCTTGGCAGCATGCAGGGTCATTAATGAGACTGATTCGGCGCGGTCGTCGTAGATCGTGGCAAAAGCGTTCTGTTTCAGATGATTTGAAAAGGCTGCCAGGTCACTGCCGAATGCTCCGGAAAGCTCTACAAGTCTGGTTGATTCCGGCAGGCCGGGGTCGATTGCCAGAAAATCAAATGATTTTAAAAGGGCTTGAGACAACCCCTCTTTGGCAGTGATTTCCTTAAAAATTTGTACATGTTTTTTGACATGTCCGATCTTTTTATCCATTCCAGGTGGAAGAAAGGTTTTTTCTGCGCTAGAGAAAAAATCCGGACTGCCCAGTTCCAATTCTCTTTCCAGGGTGTCCAGGGTTGTGGGTCCGATTCCTCGTATTTGTTTTAAAAGACCCAGATGTTCCTGAATCGCTCCAGGGTCTGCCGCAGCCCTTGCCAGATAAGCGGCCGGTCTCACGCCCTGTTTCATGAAAAATGGGGTTGCTCCTACAAGCTGGAAAGGAATCCCCCTTCTCATGAGTGCCTCACTCAGATCCGATGCCTGACTTGAAAGTCTGTAGAGGACCGCAATATCCCTGAAACTCTTTTCCTCACCGCTACTAACGCTGCCGCCCCTGCCGCTTTCCATTGAAAAGTGGCTGATACCTCCTAGAACTTCCTCGATCCTGCGTACGACAAATTCCGCCTCTGCCTTGGAAGTTGCGGCTGAATAGTACTCGATTCGGCCCTCGGTCGAGCATTGAGGTTTAAGCAGTTTTCGTCCTGTCCTGTTGTTGTTGCGTATAACTGCGGTTGCTGCCTTGATAATAATCGGGGCTGAACGGTAATTGCGGGTCAGTGACAGGGACTTGGTCGATTCAGGCAGCGATTTTGAAAAATTGTAAAAAAAATTGAGGTCGCTTCCTCGGAATCCGTAAATGGCCTGGTCCGGATCTCCGATTGCAAAGACTTTTGCATGTTTGGAAAGCATATCCACCAGTTCATACTGGCTTTTGTTAAGGTCCTGGAACTCGTCGACAAATAGATATTTAACGCTTGATGCGACGTTCTGTTGAAAGGCCGCGTCCCGGCTAAGCCTTTTAACAAAGAGCGGAATTATGGAGTCAAGATCAATCCCCTTGATCCGGTCGAGTTCATCAAGATATATCCGTATCTCCGTAAGCACCTGATTATCAACCAAAGATCCGGTTGTGAAATGAAAAAAGTGATTCGATATCCTGGCCTTGAGATCATTCCTGCTGGTTTGATCCATTTCAGGGAAGAGTCTTTTAAAGAGCAGATCACGATTGTCATCCCCAATAACGATGAGATCCGGATCATCTTTTCTGAACCACTTAAGACAGAACGAATGAAATGTGCCCACAAAGACATCTGCGCTCTTCTCTCCCACCTCCTCTGAAAGCCTTGTCCTGACCTCCTCTGCTGCCTTATTGGTGAACGTGATCGCGGTAAATTTGTCGGGTTCCGCATTGTCTGCTAAAAGAAGATATGCAAGCCTTGCAATCAGTGTGAAGGTCTTTCCGGTACCTGGACCGGCTGACACGATGATCCGGTCCGAACCGCTTGTGACAGCCTTTTTCTGCTCAGGATTCAGGGACCTGGCTGCAGATGTGGAGGCTCCTTGGGCTGTTTCCTCTTTTTCAAACGGAAGACGGGGGGGAGGGGATTTTTTCTTTTTTTTGTTCCGGGGCTTTAGTCCTGAAAAGAGACTGAGCTGGCCTGTAAGAGCATCCAGTTCACCTTTGTCAAATACATGAATCACCCCGAATTCGCCGTCAAAACCGGGTTTTTTGATAACACGCTTTGCCCGGATCCTGCTGACCGCCTCTCCAAGCAGAGTGGAATAACGAGTATTGATCTCTTCAACAGGTGTCTCAAGAAGCAGGTCAAACTCTGAACCGAACAATGAAATCACCCGGCTGTACTCAGCAAGGACTCCCTTTGTGGCCGGCCCTCGTCCGAGTATTTCACCCAGAACTTCAGGCAATGGGATCAGGTATTTAAAGGCAGGATCTCCTTTCGGGTATTTTGGTGATTTCCGGTCCGCCAGTTCCATTACACGGTACATTACACCTACGGTCAGTCCACGTCCGCAGACCGGGCATACGGATTTAAGTCTTCGTGTCTCCTCGGGTTCAAGGCATACGTTGCACTTTCTGTGTCCGTCAAGATGGTATTTGCCCTCTTCGGGAAAGAATTCGATTGTCCCCTTAAAGCCTCCTTGCTCAGGTCTTTTAAGCGCCTCGCGTATTGAAAAAAAATCAAGATCCGTGTCAAATACGTTTGCCTCGCGTCCAAGCTTGGACGGAGAGTGGCAGTCGGAATTGGAAATCAGCGTGAATCGGTCCAGGGCCGAGATCATCCGGTTCATCTCAGGGTCGGACGAGAGACCGGTCTCAAGGGCAAATATGTGGTCTGTCAGATCGCCGTAACATTCTTCAATCGTATCAAAACCGGATTTGGATCCAAAGAGCGAAAACCAGGGGGTCCAGATATGGGCTGGGACAAGAAAACCATCCGGCGCCTGTTCCAGAAGGATTTCAAGTAGATCCCTGGAATCAAGGCCCAGAATGGGACGGCCGTCCGACTCGATGTTTCCGATCCCGGCAAGTTTCGTGTTTATTCTTTCAACAGACTCGAAATCAGGCACATAAAGGAGGTTGTGGACCTTTCTGACCCTGTCGTTCCTCTTGTAAATACTGCTGATTTCAGATGTGAGCATGAATCGGATAGAGATGGGATTACAGGAGAGATTGTCAAGCACGGCTGGAACGTTTTCGTCCTTTAGTTTAAAAAGACCCGGCTCCGCGGGTTCCAGATGCTCCTTTAACTGGCTGAACCAGCCGGGATGGGTGAAATCACCGGTCCCTATAACATTGATTCCCTTGATGCGGGCCCAGGCAAAGAGACCTGCAAGTGTGCCGGCCTTGCTCGTAGCACGCGAAAAAGGCGAATGTATGTGAAGATCGGCGATGTATTTCATGAGTTATAGGGTTGGATGTGTAACGTTTAAATCAAGCGCAGGCCAAAAGCCTTTCCGCATAGCTGCGGCAGCTTGAAGTGCTTCATTATCATCAAAATTCCCGCAGAACAACTTTGAAGACTTCTTATAAATGGTTACCACTGGGACAATAAGTGAATCAATATTTTTTATAAGGATGCTGAAAGTGCTTTGCATTCGGTCCGTCTGCGAAATACTCGAGCCGGCCGGAGGAATCGATGATATTCATCTTAGTGGTCGGATTCATAAATACGGTGACGCACCGAGATTGTCGAGACATCTGTTATGCAAGGCGCGAGGAGGGCGAATACCTTTAGTATTTAACCGACGAGCAACGCAGCAGAACAGAATGTATCGGCAATCGAATGCCATCGTATTTATGAATCCGACCACTTAGCCTGACGGCTATGCCATATACCCCCGTTTGGCAAACTATTACAATGATTTTTTTGTTAGTCTCGGTTAAGGTTTATAGTCTTGCAGAAAGTTGAGTTAGTGTCTGTCCATAAATGTAACATTTATAGACAGACATGAGTTATTAATGCATTCCTTAAAAAATCCCCTACGCCACGGCTGAACTATTCCAGATGCATAAAACCAAAACGTTTCAAACCGGCAATGTTGTCATTATCTCCATTTCCCATATGGTCCATGACATATATGCGGCATTTCTGGCCCCGATATTGCCTCTTATTATTGAAAAACTGGGAATGACATATGCTCAGGCCGGGTTTCTCTCGGTTATTCAGCGGGCTCCATCTCTCCTCAACCCCTTTATCGGAATTATTGCCGATAGAGTCAGTGTAAGATATTTTATAATTATATTTCCTTTGATAACCGGGGTGTGTATGAGCCTTCTGGGAATGGCTCCATCTTATACGGTTATCGGCATACTCCTTTTTGTTATGGGGATAAGCTCGACCCTGTTCCATGTTCCTGCTCCGGTAATGATATCAGAGGTGGCGGCGGGTAAGATCGGCAGAGGGATGAGTTTTTATATGCTTGGCGGAGAATTGGCCCGCACGGCAGGTCCTCTGGTAATCCTTGGGGCGGTTTCTCTGTGGGGGCTTGAAGGGACGTATAAATTGGTTCCTTTTGCCTTTGCCGCGTCACTTGTTCTGTTTATCAAATTAAAGAATATCAAGATATCGGATAAATTTAAAAAAGTTAAAAAGGAAAACGGGGCAAGGGAAACATTTGTAAATGTGCTCCCGTTATTTATTACCCTGGGAGGCATTATTTTTTTCAGGGCATTTATGAAGGGAGCCCTTACGACTTTTCTGCCGACCTATCTTCACTTGAATGGTGCGAGCCTGTGGATGGCCGGAATCTCTCTTTCCATTCTTCAGGCTGCCGGCGCTGCCGGCACAATAGTTGCCGGAACATTATCAGACCGGATAGGACGCAGAAAAATGATGATAATTATATCTACAGCCTCTCCTGTTTTAATGTGGCTGTTCATTATAAGTGACTCTTTTTTTGCCTTGCCGATACTTATTCTTCTGGGATTTTTTTTATTCGCAACCGGGCCTGTAATGCTTGCCGTGGTTAATAACCTGGAAACAGACCGGCCTGCGTTTGTCAACGGAATATATATGACCTTGAATTTTTCTATAAGCGCGTTGACTATAATGCTGATAGGATTGTCGGGAGATATCCTGGGTTTTGTAAATACTTATAAATTTGCAGCCGTTCTGGCGTTATGTTCCATCCCGTTTGCGTTCAGGCTCTCTAAATGATTTCCTGATACGTGGGTATTTTGTGAGCACGGTGAGTCCCCCGGAGGGGTCATCCCCCGGAGGGGTCAAGTCTGCCTTTGACTTTTGCGTAGGTAATTATCACTTTTAAGGTCAACGGCTTCTTTGACCCCTTTGCTTCGCCCCCTTTGCTTCTTTCCTTGCCTTACCCTCATATTGAGTACCCAATCAATAAAGAATAGTAATTTCAATTAGTTTTGTATATAATAAAAATAAGAGTCAGAAGAACTGAACGGGAGTGAATCTTCTAATTGAGGAATGACGATGATTATTGTAGGAGAGAAGATTAATGCCAGCCGTACAAGCATCAAGGAAGCTGTTGAAAAGCAGGACGCTGACTTTATCGTCAGGATTGCAAAAGAACAGATCGAGGCAGGGGCTGATTATGTTGATGTCAACGCTGGAACCTTTGTAGAAAAGGAGGCCGAGCACCTCTGTTGGCTGGTCGAGACCATTCAAGATGCTCTTGATGTGCAACTCTGTCTGGACAGTCCCAGTCCAAGCGCATTGTCAGAGGCTGTAAAAGTCTGCAAAGGGGAACCAATGATCAATTCGGTTTCAATGGAGGAGGGACGGCTCAAACAGCTTCTTCCGACGCTTGTGTCCAGACCTTGTCAAGTGATAGCGCTCTGTATGGGACGGACATCAATGCCTACTACCACATCAGAACGGGTTGAAGTGGGCTCTGAATTAATCAAGGAACTCACGGACAACGGGATTCCTCTGGAAAACATTCACGTTGATCCTCTTATTCAGCCCGTTTCAGTAGATATCAGAATGGGAATTGCCGCCCTGGAAGCCATTGGCCGAATCATGAATGATTTTCCGGGCGTTAATACAATCTGCGGTCTTTCAAATATCTCGTTCGGTCTTCCTGAACGTCATCTCATTAATCGTAACTTTCTGGCTCTTGCCATGTCACACGGTCTGTCCGGAGCCATCCTGGACCCGACTGACACACAGATTATGTCAACTTTACTCTCTGTAAACATGCTCCTTGGGCATGATGAATACTGTGAAAACTATATCGACGCATACCAGAACGGCCGGTTGGGCTAGGAGGCTGCCTGAAACCATAATAATTCTACGGGGGCAAAAAATGAATGATTTTCAAGTCGTAGTTGACGCTGTGCACAAGGGAGACATAAAAACAGCAGTGGCTGAGACCCAAAAGGCCCTGGACAAAGGAGCCGATGTTCAGGAGTTTCTGGACAAGGCGCTCATAGCGACAATGGACGATGTGGGCGAAAACTTCTCAAAAGGAATAACCTTTGTCCCTCAAATGCTTCGTTCCGCTAAAACCATGCAAGAATGTATGAAACTCCTTGCCTCGTCCTTTCAAGAGGGGGCAGTCAAGTCCAAAGGCAAGGTGCTTATTGGAACGGTCAAGGGTGACTTACATGATATTGGTAAAAATCTGGTAGCCATGATGCTGGAAGGAGCAGGTTTTATAATTACGGATCTGGGCGTTGACGTCCATCCGGACAAGTTTGTCCATAAAGCGCAGGAAATTGAACCGGACATCATTGCCATGTCAGCGCTGCTTTCCACCACCATGCCCTCAATGCCCTTGACTATTGAAGCCCTTGAGAAGGCCGGTATCCGGGACAAGGTCAAGGTCATAATCGGTGGAGCCCCGGTTACGGGAAAATATGCCAAGGAAATCAAGGCGGATTCTTATGGCTCTGATGCCGGCGCTTCCGTGAATTTAGCGAAGAGTCTGTTGGGCCTGAGCTGATCCTGTCAAGCCGGAAAATCGGACCTTAGGGTCTACAAGGCACCGTGTCCTTTTATTATACAGGAGGAGACCATGAGATTAACTGAAATACCTACTTTTCAGCCCAGATTGAAAGTCTTTAATCGTGACCAGGTGTTGGCAGTTCATGGAGCTGCTCTGGAGATTCTTGAAAAGACAGGGTTTAAGATGGAGCACCCAGGAGCCTTGCAAATGCTGGCAGATGCGGGGTGTACTGTTGTTAACGATGATTGGGTCAAAATGCCCGGCTATCTCGCGGAACAAGCCCTTCAAACAGCGCCTAAAGCGTTCGCCCTCTATGATCAGCAAGGCAATAAAACCATGCCGCTCGTTAATGGCAATTCGTTTTATGGCCCTGGTTCAGACACCACTTTCACCATTGACCTGGAAACCGGTCAACGCCGCCGGACTGTTCTTCAGGATACAGCCAATTTTGCCAAACTTGTAGATGGACTGGAAAATATGTCTTTTGCAATGTCCATGTCAAATCCCGAAGATGTCCCTATTGAGAATATCTATGTTTATGCCTTTGCCGAGATAGTAAAAAATACCAATAAGCCTATTGTTTTTATAGCGGATAGCGGTAAGGATATCGCAAAGATATACGAGATTGCCTGCTTTGTGGCAGGAGGAGAGGAAGAATTTCAGCAAAAACCGTTTATTCTAAACTACTCAGAAGCCATCAGCCCATTACGTTTTCCTGAAAATGTCCTGGACAGGCTCATTTTCTGCGCGCAGAAAAGAATCCCGCTCTGTTTCCCTTCCGGATCAAATGCAGGAGGCGGCGCGCCTGTTACTCTGGCCGGGGCCATGGCACTGGGTATAGCGGAAAATCTGGTTGGACTCGTTGTTCATCAGTTGACTAACAAAGGCGCTCCTTTCCTGTTCGGACCCAACGTCAGCATTCTGGACATGAAATCCACTGTGGTCTCCTATGGCTGTCCTGAATGGAGCCTCACCCAGGCTGCCCTTGCCGACATGCGCGATGAACTGTACGGCTTGCCGATCTGGGCCTTTGCCGGCGCCTCGGATGCCAAAATCATGGATGCCCAGGCAGGGGCTGAATCCATGTTTTCCATTATCACTTCCATGCTGTCCCGATGCAACCTGATCCATGATTCCGGATATCTGGAATATGGAGGCATCTCCTCGCTTGAAATGTTGACCATGAACAATGAATTGGTGGCCATGAGCCGTTCTTTTACAAATGGAATTCCGATTAACAGCGAAACGCTGGCGCTTGAAGCAATTGAACGTGTAGCAAGTGTTCCAGGCTCAATGTTCCTCACTGATGATCACACTTTTGAGAATTTCATGCAGGCCCAGTTTTTACCAAAACTCCTGGACCGTACCCGTTATGATGGCTGGGCCGAGTCTGGGTCAACAGACCTGTACAAACGCTGTAACATGGAAACAAAAAGGATCCTTGCAGAGCATCAGGTAGACCCCAAACTTGATGATGTCCTGATGGCAATTGATAAAGTGTGTAAGGGAAGATAGTAGAGGTTGATCAACATGAAAAAAAATCGGCCGCTTTTTCGTCAGCTTACACCAAAGCAGGTACGACAAATTGATGAGAACGGACGCAGGATACTGGAAGAAATCGGAATCCACATTGTTGGGGACACTGTTTTTGACCGGCTTCATAAGGCTGGAGTAGATATCGACTACGATAATTCCCGTGTGCGCTTCAGCAGCGACTGCCTGAGCAAACTGATCAACCATGCGCCCCCGCGTTTCACGCTTTTTTCCCAGGATGGCCGAAATGATCTCCAAATGGGAAAAGGTAATGTCTATTTTGGCAATGGGGGCCGTGTATTTCGCATTCTTGATATGAACAAAGGCGGCGGCTACCGGTATACACTTTTGAAAGATGTGATTAACACGGCAATACTGGTTGATCACCTGGAGTATATTCGCTTTTATATTATTGCCTGCCAGGCCCATGATCTAGGGCCTGAAGATTATCATCTGAAGGACTTTTTCTGCGCCTTCAACCATACTACAAAGCATGTGATGGGTGGTTGTGACGATGTCCAGGGCGCTGAACATGTGTGGAAACTTGCCTCCCTCATAGCAGGGAATGAGAGCCGTCTCAGGGAAAGGCCCTTTGTTTCAGTGATCACCAACATGACAAGCCCCCTCACATGTGACGCCAACACCTTAAACATTCTTGATTACTGCACCTGCCGCGGCATCCCGGTGACATGCGCTCCGGCTCCTATCGCGAGCGCCACAGCCCCTGCCACTCTGGCCGGCACACTTTCACTGATGCATGCGGAAGCTCTGGCAGGTGTGGCAATTACTCAGGCGCTCACTCCCGGGGCCAAGGTGCTTTATGGGGCAGTGCCCGCTACTATGGATCTACGTACAATGGAATATACCATGGGTGCGGTCGAAATGGGAATGATGAACACTTCAGCGGTCCAACTTGCAAAACTCTATAACCTGCCCATTTATGCATCCGGCGGACTCACAGAGGCCAAGCGTCCCGATATTCAGGCCGGGTTTGAGAAATTGTTTTCCAATGTGACTGTGGCCATGGCCGGGGCAGATTACATACACCTGGCAGCAGGTCTCATGGATTCAGGCAATTCCCTTTCCTATGAGCAATTTGTTATTGATAACGAACTCATTGGTATGATTCATCGAATATTGACTGGTATAAGGGTGGATGAAGAGACTCTGGGGTTTGACGTGATCAGTAGTGTGGGGCCCGGCGGAAATTATGTGATGGAAGAACATACGATTAATCACATGCACGATGAATATTTTTATCCCAATTTGTGTGTTCGTTCCAATTTCGATGTATGGGAAGAAAAAGGCCATCCTGATATGTTGACCAAGGCGCATGAAATAGTTGAAAAAATCCTGGTCAAAGGTCGTGAGAGTCGTTTGGAGCCGGATCTGATAAAGAGAATAACAAAAGTTTTTCCAGCTATTTTGGAAACACTCTGAAATGACTAGTCAGTGCAATTCTTTTGATGATGTGCATATCATCGCCTGCGGGGTCTTCAGGCCTGCTTTGAAAAATCTTCGGTTACAGGAGAGATATCCTGAACTGCAGGTGAGTTTTCTGCCATCCAATCTGCATTTACGACCACAGGAACTGAAAAATCAATTAGGGTTCAAAATCAATACGTTAAGACATTCAACCAGGAGGCTGATATGTCTCTACGGTGAATGTTTTCAAGATATTAGCGGTTTCTGTGAGCAACACGGAGTATGCAAGGTGCCTGGCCATTCCTGTTATGAATTTTTTCTTGGTCCGGAAAGATACCGGCGAATCATTGATGAAATAACAGGCACTTTTTTTCTGGAACAGGAACTCATCAGTAACTTTAAGGAGTATTGTGTACAACCGTTAGAATTGAATGATCCACTTATGCTGAATTGTTATTTTGAACATTATCAAAGAGTTATATACATACGTCAGCCATCTGACCCAGATCTCGAAATTCAGGCAGGTAATGTGGCTGATTTTTTAGGATTGTCCCTTGAGATAGTAAACGCGGACTATTTGGACTTTGAAAAGAGATTGGTGCATTTGATAGAATAGTTACGAATAAAATTATACCCTGGAAACCATATGGTAAAAAGAACCCAGTATCCACGGCCGGCAAAGGGACGAACAAAATATTTCAAGTTGAACGTCCTTCCAAATAATCTCTGGCTGAATATCCCTGCGGGTGACACTGTCTTCGATGCACTGAAAAATCATGATGTAGACCTGAAGTCGGAGTGTAACGGGCTGGGAAAATGCGGTAAATGTAAAGTCAGGATTCTCTCTTCCATTGAAGAGATCTCACAGGATGAAAGGAATTTCATCAGTCAGGAGGAGATTGACCAGGGAGTGCGCCTTGCCTGTCGTACACCTGTAACAAGCAAGATGGTAATTCAGATTGAAGAATCACCGTCTGACTCAGAGTATTTCCAGATTCTCCAAACCAGCAATACCTCGCTCTTTCAGCTTGACCCTCTCATACATAAACAACATGTTTTTCTTACCCCTCAATTTGCCAATAAGGGGGCAGCCACACTGGATCGTATTAAACTGGCCATGGGGCCTGACTATGACGATCTGACAGCCTCACTCGGTTGTCTTGCCTCGTTGCCGGAAAAATTAAAACAGACAGAAACTCAAGGGGTAGCGGTGCTGCATGAAAAATCCCTTCTTGACTGGCAGAACTGGGAAAAATTGGGGCATAATTACGGTCTTGTTTTTGATCTGGGCACCACCACTCTGGTCGGCAAGTTGATCAATTTACTGGACGGGACTGACATAGGGGTCAAATCTCAGCTTAATAGTCAAATCAGGCACGGCACAAATGTAATCAGCCGGCTTCAATATGTGAAAGATAATGCAGCCGGGCTTGACACTATGCACGACATTCTTATAGAGAATCTGAATGACATTACCCGCGGTCTGTTGGAAGCGGCCGAACTGAGCACCAATGATATCTTTGCCGTGATTGCAGGTGGAAATACAACTATGCAGCATTTTTTTCTGAAGCTGCCACCTGACGGGATTGCTGAAGCGCCATTTGCGCCTATTCTAACTGACGGTATACAAGTAAAGGCCGTTGAAGTAGGACTTGACTTGCATCCGGAAGCCCAACTTTTCACAATGCCCATGAAGTCCGGCTATATAGGGGGGGACCTGATCGGCACAATATTGGCTTCCGGAGCAGTTGAGCAGGAAGATGAAATCATACTGGGTCTTGATATAGGAACAAATGCTGAAATTTTTCTTGGAAACCGGAAAAGAATGCTGACATGTTCGGCGGCAGCAGGCCCAGCGCTCGAAGGAGCAAGAATTTCACATGGCATGATAGCCACGGCCGGAGCGATCGAGTCTGTGCGTTATGCAAATGGCAAACTTCATTATCGTGATATCAGTAATATTAAACCCAAGGGGCTTTGCGGAAGCGGACTGGTTGACCTGGTCGCAGTGCTCTTGAAAATCGGCGTCATCAATAAGGAAGGACTCATTGTCCATCCAAAAGAAAACAGAAAGAAAAAGATTTTTTCCCGAGTGATCGATCATGATGGTGTAAATAGTTTTATCGTGGCCACTGCCCAGGAAAGTTATCATAATAAACCTATATACCTCACTCAGAAGGACGTGCGTGAACTCCAGCTGGCTAAGGCTGCCATTGCTGCCGGAATAGAAATCCTGATTAGCGATTATGGGATCCGGCTTGAGGATATTAGCCGTATCTACCTTGCCGGAGCCCTTGGAAATTATGTCAATCCCTTAAGCGCCCTGCAGATTGGACTTTTCCCCCCGGTAAATCCCGATATCATTGTTCCACTGGGTAATGCTGCCAGTTACGGAACATCCATGGCCTTATTATCCAAATATTACTGGCAGTTGGCCAATGAACTGGGAGACTCTTTGGAGCACATAGAACTCTCCTCCCGCCTTGACTTTAACGATTATTTTATTGAATTCCTGGATTTTCCATCCTCCAACTTTTAACCTTCAACCTCCAGCCTCCATTCTTCCACCTCCTATCCAGTTTAAAAAGTTTAGCTTGAGCTTAGGTTCATTTGAACTTTTCCTCCCTGAAAATAAATGTAATGCCAATTGTCGTTTCCTCGTACACACGATAGATTCTGCTGCCATTGTGTTTCATTTCCTATTATCCCCCCGTACACGGAACGTAATTATGACCGCAGTCGACAGGATTTATTGCGATCGAAGAAAACATAAACGATTTCAAGTCAATGGCCATGCTGTTGCCTTTAGTAGCATTGATTTCGGCCGGATAATCGATATCAGCATAGTCGGTTTGGCATTTATGTCTGATTTTGAAGATGGATCGGCATACACCCCGAATTTTCTGGACATAGTACATAGTGACAATGATTTTTGCATGAAGGTTCCAGTGAAAAGGACTTCCGTTTCCAAAATATTATTGCCTTGTCGACGTTCCGTCCAGTTCGGCACTCTTTCCTCCTCCCAGGCGGAACATTTGAATTTTTTCATCAGTAATTTTACGGCAAGAGGCTGAGTCATGACTGTGCCGATTGTATCCTTACTTGTTATTTCCTTTGTAAGTGCAGTCGTTTTGACTCCCAGAGTTGCTGCGGTGGCGGAAAGATTCGACATCCTTGACCGGCCGTCTGCCCGGAAGGTCCACAGCCTTGCCGTGCCCCGTATCGGCGGGGTTTCAATTTTCGCGGCTTTCTTTATTTCAATATGTTTGGGATTGTTTTTTACAGATTTTAGAACTTACCTCTGCACGGATAATAAGATTCTTTTTGTCTTTGTCGGAGGCATTCTGGCCTTCTGTCTCGGCTTTATTGACGATATTAAACGGCTTGGCCCGAAAACAAAATTCAGCGTTCAGATAATCGCTGCGCTCTCAGCCTACATGGGAGGCATCCAGATAAACGCTCTCGGTCTGCCCGGATTAGGCCTTGTGCAGCTCGGGTGGCTCAGTCTGCCGGTCACGGTATTCTGGGTGCTTTTGGTTATAAATGCGATTAACCTTATCGATGGCCTGGATGGCCTTGCCGCCGGAGTAAGTTTTTTTGTCTGTATTGTTATTCTTGCCCTGAGCCTGATCCACAACAATGGAATAGTGGCAATTGTCATGGCCGCCCTGGCCGGCAGTATTCTCGGTTTTCTGATTTTCAATTTCAATCCAGCCTCTATTTTTATGGGAGACTGCGGCAGTTATTTTCTGGGCTACATGCTCGCATCTCTCAGCATCTACGGATCACTTAAAAGCCATACCGCCTTTACTTTCCTGATTCCCGTAATAGCAATGGGCGTGCCCCTTATGGATACCATATGGGCCACCTTGAGAAGGTTTATCCTCGGTCAAAAGCTTTTTTACCCGGACAGGGACCATTTTCATCACAGGCTTTTAAAGCTCGGCTATTCACACCGGCGCGCCGTACTGGTATTATACGGTATTACCATCGGTCTCGGTTGCCTGGCATTCATGATGGTTAATATCGCCGACAGTGTATCGGCTTACTTCCTGCTGCTTCCGGCTGTTTTGATTATTTTTTTTATCAGGAGACTCGGCTATCTAAATTTTCTCGGGCTGAACAGCTTGCTCGCCTGGATGAATGATCTGGTAAATGCCCTCGGCATCAACAGGGACCGAAGGGCCTTTTTTGCATACCAGCTCGCTGTGCTGGAGGCCCCGGACATGAAAACCTTCTGGGAGAGGATCGTGGCCACGGCTGAATTTCTTGGCCTGGATTATATTGAGATGAAGCTGGGCGGAGAGGAGAGCCATTTTAAAAAGTTTGACGGGTTTAGCTGGTATTCACCAGATGGCGCTAAAAAGAAAAAAGAACTATACGCTAACCAGCGTTTGTATATGCGTTTCCCGTTGGAATATGAAGGCCAGCATTTTGGTGTGCTGATGGTCTCAAAGAGAGATTTCGACTCAGCAAAATTCCATTCGCAGACTCTGTGGAGACTTGAATTTTTGAGGCGCACTTTTGCCTCTGCTTTGCATACATTCAAGTATAAACCTGAGTTTCAGCTTTACGACAGAAGAAAGAACTATATCAGGGATAGAAGGATTCATGAGGTTAAGCATTCCCTGATACGTGAATTGGAAAAAGATAAAAGAATCAATGGAGGCGACCGAAGAAAAAAATTGATCTTGATGCCTTCGTAAAAAGATAAAGTACGATCGGTATATCCCCCAGGGCATGTCGAGTTTCAATATGATGCCGTGCAATTGGACCATCCGTAAGCTTTACTTCCATCAGAAACCATGGCTGTTTGTCACTACTCAAATAGAGTCAACATGTCCTTGCCGTCTGTGTATATAATGTTCATGACCTGACGGACGATCTCCCTCAGGGTCTTCTCATCCATGTTGTACCCCGCCTTGTCGATGAATTCCATGACCTTGGAATCGATAAATCTGTCAATATCCGGCACAGGTTCGGAATCCAGGCTGGTAAAGCCTGTGAGTTTGGCTATTACATTGGCCAGATAAACAATGATTGAACCGGAGGAGTGGTTTTTGTCCAGCCAGGGTGCATGGTGATAATAGACCTGCGTAATGACGGGTCTGGGAAAGTGCCATTTCTGTAACAGCTTGGCAGCCACCTGAGAGTGAGTGACGCCAAGAATTCTTTTCTCGGCCTTGCTGAATGTGATGCCATTATCATTCACAAGTCGGACAATTTTTACAAAATCGTCATGAAAAAACTGATCAAAGACCATCTTGCCCATGTCATGTATCAGAGCTGCAAGAAAAAGTGCCTCATCAGGAGATTCCTTGAAATGTTGGGAAAGGTATTTTGCAATCTGGCTGCAGACCACTGAGTGTTTCCAGAAACGTCTCCGGTCAATCCCCTCAAACTCTGAATTTTGGAAAAAATTATGGATTGAAAAGGCGAGGAGAATTGCCTTGATCTCATTTAATCCTAGAATCGCCAGTGCATGATTAATGGAGGTGACATTACTTATTATGCCGTAGAAAGGTGAGTTCGCAATTTTTAACACCTTTATGGCTAGGGGTGGGTCCTTTTCTATAATCACCGCGATTTCTTTTATCGCAACATCTTCGTTATTCAGCAGTTCCATAATCTGCTGTGAAATAACAGGCAATGTCGGAATCTGTTCAATGGTTGCGATAATTCTTTCAACTTTGGGATTCTTTATCTTTTCATCCAATTTGACACCGCTCCTCTTTGTCCGCTATCCGTAACCGTTCACCAGTGCTCCTGATCCGGATGATTTTGACAGATTAAACCGTTAATTTAAGATTAAAGTGATTTTAATTTGAATTTAGAGGCTGTCAAGTGGTAAAATGATGGGAGATTTTGAACTGCTGGGGATTGGTTAAGTGGTTGATGATATCTACAAAAGGAGAACAATGGATAATATGAAACTTGCCTATCCTGTCTATACTCTCGATAATAAGGAGTTGTTGCCTGCTGGAACTTTTTTGTCAAAAGAGAATTTAAATGCTCTTATGGACGCCAATCCATTAACATATCAAAGCGTTTCCTTGTTTAAACATGGTTCAGTTGCAAAAGATATTAACAGGTTCATGAGCCACTCTCCCTATGATCAGATATTTGACGACCAGCAACAGATAGAAAAGCTTTTTCAGTTGATGGAAAATGTCAAGGTGATTCCTCCGGTTCTGCAATCCCTGGATTTTTTTAAAACAAATGACTTTTTTACCTATCGTCATATGCTGATGGTTTTCGCCCTTTCCTGTTTTTTCGGGGGGTATTTAATCCCTGATTTCAAGAAACGGATACAGGATGCGGCTTCAGGTCCGACCCATGATATAGGCAAAATTAATGTGCCCTTGCACATTTTGAAAAAGAAGACCGCTTTGACCAGGTCGGAATTTAATATGCTGAGACACCATACCTTGGCCGGATATTGTCTTATGGCTTATTATCTCAATGACTGTGATCATATTGCGTCAATAGTGGCAAGAGATCATCATGAGCGACAAAACGGTTCCGGATATCCAAGGGGAATTAGAGAATTAAGCCCTATGATGGAAATTTTTATAGTCAGTGATGTATATGATGCTCTGCTTTCCCCGAGGCCGTACAGGCCTTCCTCATTTGATAATCGTTCAGCTGTCGAGGTAATAACCGAAATGGCGGAAAACGGAGAAATCAGCTGGGATATTGTAAAGGTGTTGGTCAGTCAAAATCGCGCCAACAAATCGGATTATAAAGAGGTGAAAATTTCACTGGAAAAAAGAGGTACGGTGCCGGAAGGGAATTTGTATGGTGTGATAGAGGAAGATTGATGCACTCGTAAAAAGTCATGAGATGGCTAACTACCCGCAAAGGGGTATAAATTCCAATTTCGATATACGCCCCCGCAGGAAGTGCGCTTGGGATACGACGCAGTAGATCGGATTGCTATACCCTTTGGGTACTTTTTACGACGCCATCAAGGTATAATCATAAATAAGTGAAACAGGGGACAGCCGCTGACCAGCGGCTGTCCCCTGTTTATTTAAATATATTATAATAATCCTGAATCCGTGACAAAAAGCTGTTTATTATTAGAGCAACATACTTGAATTACGTTATTAATTACAATTTTGGCAGTAGTTTTAAATTTCACCTTGCTTTTCGCCCTTTGGGGCGCCCACCCGTACCGCATCTGAAAGCGCTAAAGCCGGGCAGCATAGGCAACTATAGCTGCCCGGCTTAATCACTTCCAGCTGCGGCACGGGTGAACGCTCACGGATTCAGGATAATGAGTAAGATGGATTCATAATTAGAAAAAGAAAAATAACTCTTGCTGTTATGAACCTGCTGATATATAAATTGGGGTTTTTCATAAAATAATCCAAGGAACTAGAGATGCAAAAAATCGCTGTAAACAATACAATTAGAAACATAGCTATAATAGCACACGTAGACCATGGCAAAACCACCCTGGTGGACGCCATGTTTAAACAGAGCGGTGTTTTCAGGAAGGGGCAGGCCGTGGATGAGCGCATAATGGACAGTATGGATCTTGAGCGCGAAAGAGGAATAACAATATCCGCCAAAAATTGTTCAGTAGTCTGGGAAGGAACAAAGATAAATATCCTGGACACCCCGGGCCATGCTGATTTCGGAGCTGAAGTCGAACGGGCGTTATCCATGGTTGACGGGGCAATACTCCTTGTGGATGCATCGGAAGGCCCCCTGCCTCAGACAAGGTTTGTGCTCAAGAAAACATTTGAGGCAGGTCTTAAGGTAATAGTTGTAATAAACAAGATAGACCGTCCGGATGCCAGACCCTGGGAGGTGCTCGATAAGGTGTATGATCTTTTCATAGACCTTGATGCCACGGATGAGCAACTCGATTTTCCGCTTCTTTATGCTGTGGGAAGGGATGGAATAGCAAAAAAAGAGGTTGAAGATGAGAACGGTGACCTTAAAATCCTGTTTCAAACAATTTTAAGCGAAATCCCTCCTCCTTTTTATGAACCTGAAGAACCGTTTCAGATGCTGATATCAGATCTGGGCCATTCCGACTATATCGGGAGGCTTGCAATAGGAAAGATCGTAAACGGAAGCGTGAGTTCAAAGGATAACCTCATGCTTGTCGGTAAAGGCAACTCTCAGAGCCATATCAGAGTCTCAAAACTTCAGGTTTACGACGGCCTTGTTGTAAATGAAGTCGAACATGCGGAACCAGGCGACATTGCAGTTGTGTCCGGAACCGATGAGTTTCAGATAGGAGATACGATCTGTACGGTTGAACA
This sequence comes from Pseudomonadota bacterium, assembly GCA_030635485.1. Classification (GTDB taxonomy): domain Bacteria; phylum Desulfobacterota; class Desulfobulbia; order Desulfobulbales; family DAOVYS01; genus DAOVYS01. Next base: position 17,989 of record DAOVYS010000006.1, read on the forward strand.
TCCAAAGGCCCTGACGAGGATAAGCGTTGATGAGCCGACCGTATCCATGAAGTTTACCATATCCGACTCACCTTTTTCCGGCATGGAAGGTAAATATGTTCAATCCAGCAGGATACGTGAACGGCTGGAAAAAGAGACATTGATAAATGTTGCCATATCCCTTGAAGAAACTGACAACAGAGACACTTTTATTGTAAAAGGACGTGGCGAATTCCAGATGGCGATTCTGGTTGAAACCATGCGGCGGGAGGGTTTCGAACTCTGTGTCGGCCGTCCCGAAGTTATCTATAAGTATAAAAACGGCAAAAAGCTTGAACCAATAGAAAAACTTTATATCGATTGTGATGAAAGATACACGGGCGTTGTTACCGAGAAACTCTCAATAAGGAAGGGGAAGCTGCTTAACCTTACGAACAACAACAAAGGCAGGGTTAACATGGAGTTTTCCATACCTGCCCGCTCCATAATAGGCTACAGGGACGAGTTTCTTACAGATACCAAGGGAACAGGCATAATGAATTCGATCCTTGATGGATACGAAGAGTTCCGTGGAGACTTTCCGACCCGCCATACAGGTTCAATGGTAAGCGATAGACAGGGGAAATCCGTAGCCTACGCCCTGTTTAATCTTGAACCTAGGGGGCAGCTTTTTATGGCGCCTGGAGTTCCGGTATATGAGGGTATGATTGTGGGGGAGCATAACAAAGAACAGGATATGAATGTAAATCCCTGCAAGGAAAAGAAACTTTCAAATATGAGGGCGTCTGGAAAAGATGAGAGCACGGTCTGCACAACACCAAAACCCGTGACTCTGGAATTTGCCCTTAATTTTATAAAAGATGATGAACTGGTCGAAGTAACGCCCGCATCCATCAGGTTGAGAAAGGTTGTACTTTCTCAGCAGACAAGACGCATGCTGAGAGGGAAAAAGGAGAAAAAGTAAACATCTAAGTGTTCCTTCCAACCACAAAAGATGAACTCCACTCCCTTGGATGGGAACGACCTGACATCATACTGGTCACCGGAGATACTTATATCGACAGCCCGTATATCGGCGTTGCCGTAATTGGAAAAGTCCTCTTAAAGGCCGGTTTCCGTACCGCGATTATCGCGCAGCCCGATATAACCTCTGACATGGATATAAAAAGGCTGGGCGAGCCGAAACTTTTTTGGGGAGTCTCCGGAGGTTGTATCGATTCCCTTGTTGCAAACTATACCGCATCAAAAAAGAGAAGAAAAAAAGACGATTACACGCCGGGAGGCATAAACAACCGCCGCCCTGACCGGGCTGTTATTCAATACTCTAATCTTATAAGACGCTGCTTTAAAGATACCGTGCCGATAGTATTAGGCGGTATTGAAGCCAGTCTGAGGCGAATCTGCCACTACGATTTCTGGTCGGATAAAATAAGAAAATCGATCCTGTTTGATGCAAAGGCTGATTACCTTGTTTACGGAATGGGTGAGAAGACGGTTGTTGAACTTGCACAATGTTTTCAAAACGAAAATTCGGCCGATAATTTGGCAGGTCTCTGTTTTATCTCAAAAGAGAAGAGAGATGATTATAGAGAACTGCCCTCTTTTGATGATGTGAAATTCGATCATCAAAAATTCATCAGAATGTTTGATATATTTTATCGGAACAACGATCCTATCACTGCACAAGGGCTTTTTCAGAAACAGGACACAAGATATCTTGTACAGAATCCGCCGTCGCGTTATCTGACTCGTGAAAAACTTGATTATGTCCATGATCTTGATTACGAGAGAGACCTTCATCCTTATTACGCAAAATCCGGAGATGTAAGGGCCCTTGATACCATACGGTTTTCCATACCGATCCACCGGGGTTGTTATGGAGAATGCAACTTTTGTGCAATTTCAGTGCATCAGGGCAGAACTGTCAGGTGGCGGAGTGAAAAATCCATATTAAGAGAAGCCAAAGTTATTTCAAACCTCCCCGGTTTCAAGGGTGTTATAACCGATGCAGGCGGTCCGACCGCAAACATGTATGGGTTTGAATGTGCAAAGAAACTGAAAAAAGGAAGCTGCATCGACAAAAGATGTCTTTATCCAAAAGTCTGCCCAAGCCTTAAGCCCGACCATCTGAGACTTATAAAACTCTTAAAGAAATTAAGAAGTGTCAAGGGAGTTAAGCATGTGTTTACGGCATCGGGCATCAGGTATGATCTTTTGTTTTCAGACAGGAAAAACGGAAGAGAGTATTTAAAAGAGATTGTTGGCCACCATGTCTCGGGTCAGCTCAAGATAGCGCCTGAACATAGTGAGGATAATGTGCTGAGCCTGATGGCTAAGCCGGGCAGAGAGTCTCTTTTGGATTTTAAAAGAGAATTTGATCTACTTTCAAAAAAGGCATACAAAAGACAGTTTCTCACATATTACCTGATTGCGGCCCATCCCGGCTGCACTGAAATTGATATGAGAAACCTGAAAAAATTTACCAACAAAAGTTTAAAGATAAATCCAGAGCAGGTCCAGATCTTCACCCCCACACCTTCCACATATTCCTCACTCATGTATCACACATGCCTTGACCCGTTTACCGGGAAAAAGATTTTTGTTGAAAAGAGTTTCAAAGGGCGGGAAAAACAAAAACAGATTGTAATAGAGAAGAAAAGGTGACTCCCCCCTTACAGGGTTGTTATTGTCGGATTATCTCCGCACACCGGGCAGTCGGCCCTTTTTTTGATGCTGACATTTCTGAATTTCATTTTCAGTCCATTGAAGATCATGAGCCTGTTTGTCAGAAGATCTCCTTTGCCTATGATGAATTTTAGGACTTCCACGGCCTGAAGTGTTCCTAATACGCCTGCAACGGCGCCCAGCACGCCTGCCTGGCTGGAGCTCGGAACCGCGTCCGGAGGCGGTGGTTCGTTAAACACGCACCGGTAACAGGCCGATTCCCCTGGAATGACCGTCATCATCTGGCCGTCGAATCCCATAATTCCTGCATGTGAAAAGGGTTTGCCTGCAAGGACGCACGCATCGTTGATCAAAAATTTTGCAGGGAAATTATCGGTTCCGTCAACAATAAAGTCGTATTCTTTGATGATGGCGGCGATGTTGTCGGAAGTGGCCGGTTGCCTGTATGTATTTACCCTGATATGGGGATTGATCTGTGTGATTTTTTCTTTTGCCGAATCGACTTTCGGCACATCAAGGTCTTTGGTAAAGTGGACTATTTGTCTCTGGAGGTTGGTCAGTTCCACCACATCCGGGTCAATGATTCCTATGGTTCCGACTCCGGCTGCGGCAAGGTATAGGAGCACAGGCGAGCCGAGCCCTCCGGCCCCGACCACGAGCACCCTGACGTCGGTGATTTTCTCCTGGCCTTTTACTCCGCAATCGGACAGAATTATGTGTCGGCTGTATCTCTTAAGTTGGTTGTCGTCAAGTTTCATTATGCAACTGCCTCCTGAGCCGGTATAGTCGAACCATAAAAAGGTTGAAGAGGGGTGCTGATGAACGGTTACACCTGTTATAATCCAAAGGAGTTTTCTTGTGAACCGCATTTTTTCGACAATCCGATTGTCTGACATCCTGTTTGCGTGTGCGGTCATGTTCTGTTTGACAGTGCATATCAAATATACGTTCGCATCTTCGAAATCCGTGTCTCAGGCAGGCGGTATGATTCCGACGTATAGTTACAAAGTTGTAAATGTTTATCCCCACGATCGGCATGCCTTTATCCAGGGCCTTGCATTTGTTGGCGGCTTTTTTTACGAGGGTACCGGTCTTATGGGGCGCTCTTCATTACGCCGGGTTGAATTAGAAACCGGAAATGTGCTCAAAATTCACAAAATAGCGGATCATATCTTTGGCGAGGGTGTGACCGTTTTTAACAATAAAATTATACAGTTGACGTGGAAATCCAAAGTCGGATTCGTTTATGAGAAGCATAGTTTTAAGCTGTTGCGGGAATTTAATTGTCAGACAGAGGGGTGGGGGATAACCCATGACGGAAAGCGTCTGATGATAAGCGACGGCTCGGCAACAATCTATTTTTTGGATACTGAGTCACTCAAGGAAATCGGCCGGATCCCGGTGCATGACGAAAACGGGCCGGTGGAAAGGCTGAATGAACTCGAATATGTAAACGGCAAGATATATGCCAATGTCTGGAAAACGGACCGTATAGCCATGATTTCGCCTGATAGCGGCCGGGTAACCGGCTGGATTGACCTCACCGGGCTTCTTGGCCCGGAAGATAAGAGTAAACCTGTCAACGTACTGAACGGCATAGCCTATGATTCGGAAAACGGCCGTTTATTCGTGACCGGAAAACTTTGGCCTAAACTCTTTGAGATTAAATTGGTCGCCCCGTATTAGTCTCAATGAAAGGTGATGCAAATGCTGAAATGGTTTGATAGGCAAGAATGGTTCAACCTTGCAATATTGTTATTTTTATTAACTAGCGCTATCTTGCCTGGTATTTGGTTCGTGTTTTATGGAAAATTACCTGATTTTTGGCTCCGGGAAGATGGCATGTATGAGTCAATGGCGACGATTGCATGTGTCGTTGGTGGCTTTGTATTTTTTTGGAGTTTCTACTGTTCAGACAACGGCGGTCGAGCAAAGAGGAATCCATGGCTATTTCTTTTTGCTATTGCTTTACTGGTGTTGGCGGGGGAAGAGATTAGTTGGGGGCAGCGTTTTTTTGGTTTTGATATACCAGCTGATTTAGCATCAATGAACTTTCAAAATGAATTTAATCTTCATAATTCAAAGTTAATTCAATCCAGTAATAATGCTTTATCAACTTTATTGACAAGATTGCTTGTAGTCTATTTGATTATCTTACCTCTTGCTCTCGCTTCTTTTCATTCTGTTGAAAAAATGTTTGCACGAATGCGTATACCTGTGCCGAGTTTGCTGATAGCCCTCGCCGCATTGCTGGCTCAGATGGCAAACCATGTAAACTATAAGATAATTTATGGCAGCCAGTTTTCTAGAGATTATTTGCATATTGGTGAAGGATTTGAAAGTATCCTCGAAGTGTGCCTCCTGCTAGTGGCATTGGAGTGTCTTATTAAGAAAAATCTATCATAGATGCTAATCCGACATACCTATTTGAAATCAAATAGATTATTTACGATCTGTTTCGCTCGCAAGGCTATCCGCAGTTAAAAGAATATAAGCCTGTCGGATGAGTAGAGCAAAATAATTTAATGATTCCAGAAGAAGTCTTAAAAAATGGTATCCATTCCTCCTGTCAAGATCCTTTGTTTACTACTAGCCCTATTCAGGATATTTGGTATCATTTTCAAGATCCATGTGTCACCTCAACATGGATTAACTTGTTGAAAATAGGTTGTTTAAAACTTTTTGGATTCCCGTACCCCATGTATTTGCATCCAGACTTACATTATGTTAGCATAATTTTTATTAGACTAACTAACCTGAAAATGCTGGTTGGTCCGAAAAATGCATACTTTTAAAGATATATCTTGATATAGATATGGTCTATCGTTCCAAAAGTTTCACTTTACGTTACCTTTTCGGAGATGATGTGGGCCAAGTTGGGTTAGATGAGCAGAAGGCCTGAAAATATATCAAGAATTAAGAAGAATTAGATTCCATGGAAGGTGGCCACAACTCAACCACGGGAGGAATGCAATTATGTCAGCTAGCGACCACTCTAAATTAATTATGCATAAGATGTATTTGGCTTATTACGGAAGACCTGCTGACCCGCAAGGATTGGAATATTGGGCACAGCGTGTTGATGATGCGGAAGGGGATTTGACAGAAGCTATGGACGCTTTTAGTCAAAGTGATGAAAATGATCTTGTTAATGGTGGACTTGGGTCTCAGGTACTGATTAATAATATCTACCTGAAATTGTTTGACCGCGACGCAGATGATGGAGGCCTGGCTTTTTATGAAGAGCAGCTGGAAAGCGGTAATTTATCTTTAGTTTCTATTGCCCTGGATGTACTTAATGGTGCTCAGAATTCTGATCATGTGATGATGCAATTAAAACTTGAGTATGCTGAAGCCTTCACCCTTCAGCTTAAAGTTCAGATCAAAAAAATTGGCACAGGCCAATTGGTCCAGCTCAAGCTCAAACTAAAAAATTTGGGGGATGATGATGCATTGCAGGATGCACTGGATGAGTTAGAAGGTGAAATCGAAGCCTATGACGATGATGACAGCACTGGCGATGCGGTTGAAATGAGCAACAGCTTTGATATCGATAGTGACAGCCCCAGAAAATTTATATTGACTGATGATGTTGAAGATATCGCAAATGTATTGAGTACCGATGTTAAAGCACAACTGCATAATGTTGAATCTGATATGGATTCGATTATTCTTCCATTTGCTTTAATTGAAGGCGTTAATGAGGATGACAGCGCAGAGCTTACTTACAACGATGAAAGTGTATACGATGCATTGCTTGAAGGTGCTGACATCTCAACGGCTGGTTATGAAGAGTCTGAAATAAAAGAATGGCTTAATTTTTTACTCGCCGATGATAAGAATAAAGTAGAAATAGAGTGGGAAAAAGCAGATTCAGAAAACAATTCTGAAGATGACGATGATGCTACAACCGATGATGCTACGACCGATGATGATACAACCGATGATAGCGACAGTGATAGTACTACCGTTGAATTTTATAACATTGAGCTGAAATTGATGTATAAAGGTGGTTTTGTCAAACTTCACGATCTGGTGCTGGATGCTGAAATAATGGCAGATTTAGGTTTTAATGACACCGAAGAAGGTGAAGTGACAATGCATCGAGACAATCAGGATGAGAGTCTGTTTCATATTGACACTGAAACTGAATATGAAGACTCCTCGGTTATTCAGCTGATAGGCTTCTATGCTGCCGAAGGCCTTATTGATATTGCAGCCTCGTAAAGTGTAAAGGGCGTAAAGAAGGCTGCATAGCCGGTAACTTGTATAATTCCCTAATAAGGACGAGGGTGTTCAAAATTATGTGTCAGTTTAACGTAAGCTGATATCTTCAGCTGTTTAAAAGAAAACTGAAACATAATTTTGAACACCCTCACTCCCTCTTGAACACCCTCCAGAAACTTTTTATTTCTTTTTGATTTTATAGAGTATTTCGTTTTTCTTGATCATTCCGTATTTTTCCCTTGCGATTTTTTCAATGTATAAAGGGTCATTTTTCAATTTATTTATATCTTCGCGAAGCGCATTGTTCTCTTTTTCAAGAATTTCATTTTTTGCCAGGCTTTCATCAAGTTGTTCTCTTATGAAATAGTATTTCAGTGCGCCGTTTGGTGAGATGATATGCCACAGAATAAAAAGAAGTATGAGGATTATGCTGATAAACGGCCATTTTTTTTCTTTGAAGTTGAATTTTTTCTCTTTCATGTCGTTAAACAGGTGTCAAAGAGGTTGGTGGATATTGCTGCATAACCGGGAAATGTTTTTTCGGACCGTATTTTGCACGAAAAATTTTCAGGATATGTTACAGGCGCAACGGGTGATGGTCGAGCGCTTTTTAAATGAAAGGTGACTTTTATTTAATTAGATTCAGTACCTCCTTATTCGAAGGAATATCCGACATAGAATTGCCGTAATGCACAAACCGAAGCTTTCCAGACTTGTCAATAAGCATCTGTGCAGGCAGTCTGCCCAACTTGAACAACTTGACTTCCTGTCCGTATAAATTCAAAACCACATGTTCGGGGTCGGGTAAACCGATAAACGGCAATTTTTTCCCCCCCCAGTATTTTTGAAAAGATTTGGCCTTTTCCGGTCCGATAACGATTATTTCCGTATCACATTTCACGAATTGCTGATAATCTTGACGCAACTGCGTCATGTGCCTGCGGCAGAATGGTCAGACAAACCCACGGTTGAAAACCACCAAAACATTTTTTCGGTCGGTAAAATCGGAAAGTGATACGCTGTTTCCGTTAAAATCGGTTAAGGTAAATTCAGGTGCCTGGGTATTTAATTCGACTCTATCCATGATATTGCAGCATAGCTGGAGGCTTAGCCTGGAGTTATTTACTTATTTAATCCTTATTGGTTAGTGTTTTAGATATTTCTATTTTAACATTTATTTTTTCCCCAAAAGGACAGTATGGCTGTGACCTATTTTGGGACTGTCGATTACATTAAAACCATTCTGTTCAGCAATAGAAATAGTTATTTCAAAATTGTTTTATGATACATGTCCCTTTGGTTATACTACAAAAAATGTTCAAGTAGGTTTTATCGTTTCATATATTTGAGAAAAAAACGTGTGAGCATCAGGAACTTCGTGTACAACAGCAGATGCAAAAGCGAAATTGATTTTTCCCTTAAGGTCATCCAGATCAAGTGAATTATGGCGACATACGCGTGTTTCAATTCTATTGGCCAATCCTGCTTTCTGTGCGCGTTTTTCGAGTGACTTAATCATCTTCTCTTGCACATCCACACATATGACTTTCCCGTTCGAACCGATCATCTGTGCAAGGGGCAAA
>DAOVYS010000258.1 GCA_030635485.1 Pseudomonadota bacterium
CTTTCCGAAGCGTCGGCGTCCTGTTTCTCCTGAACGGCTGCCTCTTCATTCGTTTCCTTATCAGGCTCCGGCGTATCGGGTTCCGTCAGTCGTTCGTCGACAAGGCCTCTCCTCCTGTCAGAAAGAAACTCCCCGCTCTTGGGATCGTAATAGGTTTGCCGCAAGCCCAGAACATTATCAAGCTGCAGGAGCGGAATCAATTCGCCGCGCAGAATGAGCACATCGGCATCGCCGATTTTTTCTATCTTTTCGCGTACCTCGGCAACCGGGATGCGCAGCAATTCGCCGACATTGACCTGAGGCAGGGCAAAACGCTCCCCGCAGCTCGATGCCAGCAGGCTCGGGATAATGGCAAGCGTGAGCGGCAGTTTGATGCGGATGGTGGTCCCGACATCCGGTTCGGAGATGATCTCCACATGGCCGCCCAGCTTGTCCAGGTTGGTTTTGACCACATCCATGCCCACGCCGCGGCCGGAGACGTCGGTCACATTTTCAGCCGTGGAGAAACCGGGCAGCATGATAATGTTCACCTTCTCCTTTTCCGACATGGCCCTGGACTGTTCCTCTGTGATAAGTCCCTTGGAGATAGCTTTTTCACTGAGTTTTTCAGGATCCAGCCCCTTGCCGTTGTCAACGATTTCAATGAGCACATAGCCGGATTCATGAAAGGCCCTGAGCAAAATTTCCCCGGTAACCGGCTTTCCCTTGCTTTTGCGCTCATCCGGCATTTCGATGCCGTGATCCGCGGAATTGCGCACCAAATGAGTCAACGGGTCACCAAGACCCTCAATCATGGTCTTGTCAAGTTCGACATCCCTGCCTTCCAGCTTTAGTTCCATATCCTTTCCGAGATTGCGGGCAAGGTCACGCACAACCCTGGGGAATTTATTAAAAATGTTCCCCACAGGCTGCATCCGGGTTAGCATAATCGCTTCCTGGAGTTCGGAAGTCACCATGTCGATACGCTGTCCGGCTGCTGTCACGGTCTGTATGTCTTCGGAAGAGATGGACTGCATAAGCTGGTTACGGGCCAGCACCAATTCTCCTGCCCGGTTCATCAACTGATCGAGCACGCTGACCGGGACGCGCAGGGATTCCGCCTGTCCGCCGGCAGGCTTGATTTTTTTTGTTTTTTTTGCCGGTTTTTTCCTGGCCGGCTCTTTTTTGGTCGGAGTCGCCGTGACCGGCTTTTCCTTTGATTTTTTTTCCGGCATTGCTTTCGACTCAGGCTTTGCCGCCTCTGCCGCCTCATTCGGGATAAACTGGATCCTGTCGTTATCAAGAACCATCATGTTTCCGATTATGTCCGGTTCAATAATAGAGGAATAGAGAACATACATGGGAATGCGTGGTGAAATTTCCTCACTATCCAGATCGCCTACTGCGGCGATCCCGATGTTGATATCCAGGATCATTCCAGTGTCTTCCAGTTGCTTTATAATATCAAACGGTGTTTGGTCCTGACGGTGAACGTCTTTGATCAGGTCGTATTCAAAAATGTAAATGTTCTTGCCGCCCTTGCGCGCTTGGTTGATATCGAATTCAGTGACAGTAAAAATTGTTTCGCCTTTCGGGTGATGTATTTCCGTATCCTTGTGGACCGATTCTTTTTCTTCAGGAGCTAAACAACTGCTGGCCAATCCTTCCAGGGCCACCACATGATCAGCAATGTCCATCTCGTTGCTGTTAAATACATTCGCAAGCATCTCGCCAAGATAATCAAAGGCCACAAGGACCGTATTGACGATGTCCGGTGTGGGGACCATCTGGTGATTCCGTATCATATCCAGAACGTTCTCGATTTTATGGGCCAGTTCCTTGACATTGTCCAGTCCCAGAAAACCGCCGCCTCCCTTTATGGAATGGGCGGCCCTGAAGACCTTGTTGACAATTTCTTCATCTATGTCTTTGCCCTGCCGTTCTATTTCCAGAAGGTCACTTTCAATGGTTTCCAGGTGTTCCCGTGACTCTTCCACATACATATGTAAAGTTTCATCATCCATTATTTCAGACATGGTAAATCTCCGGTTTTTACATAATCAGGCTTTGTCGAATTAGGGTTCGCCCAAAAATAAATTTACATTTTCAGGTGTTGAGGCACCCGCATGGCAAGGCGCGAGGAGGGCGAATAGCAGGGCTATTTAACCGACGAGCAACGCAGCCATGCGGGATGGATCGGCGCATGAAAATGTGAAGTTATTTTTGGTCGAGCCCTTATGATGAGATTGCAAAATGCTGATCCAGCCTCATATTTTTTAAAAGCTTCAAGATATCAACGGAGACATTAGTCAGTACCAGCCTGCTCTCCTTTTTAAGGAGGGAATTATGCGCGGCAATGAGGACGCCCAGTCCCATGGAATCCATCATTTCAACACCGGAGAGGTCTACTGTTAAATTCGCAGCTCCTTTGTCCAGTGCCTGTTTCAGTTCCGCCTTCAAATTTTCCGCCGTGGAAGCCACAATATCACAGTCCGGCTTTACGGTTGTCCTGTCTCCCTCCTTGAATATCTCGCTCATGTCTTTCTCCTTGAATCGTCGGCATGCTTCATGACTATTTGTAACCGTTCAGAGAGGTCCCCTGCTCCGCATGTAATCGTTCACAGGTGCCCCACCCTATTAAACTTTCTTCACAAGTTCCACCTCATTTCCGGCCTGGTTATACTGAACAGAGTCAAAGTGCAGATGCAGGATAGAGATCCCCCGGCCACTGGTTGAAGATGCTGAGGCGCGCCGCCTGAATACAGCATTCCAGTCAAACCCCGGCCCTTGGTCGGAAACGTGTATCCTCAAGCAATCATCATCCAGGGAAAGTTGAAAGGTGATCTCTTTTGTTACATCCTGTTTTGAGCCATGCCGTACAGCATTGGTCAGTGCCTCCCGGACGCCCAGCAGGACATCAAAGGCATGATCGTCTAACCTGTTAAGTGTCAGGAAATCCTTAACGTCCTGACACCCCCTGTCAATTTCTTCAAACGAGGCGGAAAAGCTGACCTTAAAACCATTTTCTTGTTTTTTCAGAGAGTACATTGACGCTTATAAAAGTTCTCTATAAACAATTCAGATATCCACACCCAGCAGCAGTACATCATCCTCGGCATCTCTATCTTTTGAAAACATCTTTCTCACGATTTCCTCTGTAGCCTCCATAATCGGCTGTTCCCTAGTCTCAAGAGCGACCTGTTCCAGTTCGGCCATGCCTTTTTCCCGCGTCCTCGGGGAATTTCCAAATGATTCCAGCAGCCCGTCGGAATAGAGATAAAAACGGTCGCCGGTTTCTACGACTATTTCCCGGCAGGTATACATTGCGTTATCAAATGTACC
>DAOVYS010000160.1 GCA_030635485.1 Pseudomonadota bacterium
ACTATAGTCGGACACCCTGAGTGCGCACATCTAAGGCACTGGTAAACGCTTACCGCTTGAAGATTATTCAACTTTGTTGCCCATAACCGGCGTAAACGGTTCCAACATAAGATAATATCAGGAGTAATATGGTTGCCAAAAAGTATATAAAACCTCAAGTTAAGAGAAAAAAGACAAAAATTCTGCGGGACGCTTCACGTGTTATAACCCGCCTTCATATTCCCGACGACAGCTCCTGCCGTATCCCAAAAATCATTGACCGGGTTGCGGGTCTCACTGAAAAAGCAGCCAAAGAACTGGTGGATAAAATTCATCTTGAATTTTTCGATCGGCACAAGGATATCAAGCGCGTGTTTGACCGCCACTTCCGCAAGGCAACGAAATATATTCCAAAGCCTAAACAATTAAGCGAAGCAAAAAAAACACTTTTAGGCGCCTATTTTACCATGGAATACTCCATTGAATCCGCAGCGCTTTTCAACCCCTCTATTGTCCCGCACCCGAATCAAACTCATGTTTCCAAGGACAGTCTTCGTTTTATCATGAGCCTTCGCGCCACCGGGGAAGGCCATATTTCATCCATTGTCTTCCGCAGCGGAATTATTGATGATATGAATTCAATTATTTTTGACCCTATCGTTGAATTTGTTGGAACTCCAGATGTCCAGCGTAACCCTGTTTATGATCGCCATCTGTTTCAGCTCAAGCTGAATGAAATGAATGCCTGTAACGAGATAACCACCCATGTGCTTGAACAATTACCGGATGAGTTTAGCCATAATGAACTCAAGGATGTACTCGACCATCTTCGCTCAAATCCCGATTTTACAGGCACGAGCGAAACAATCGAAACCATGCACTGGCTTGCGAATTCCAATTATGAAGTAACGTTCCGCGCCGATCACAGAATATCCGAGCGGGTGATATTCCCGGCCTCGGAAAATGAAAGCAGCGGCATAGAAGATGCGCGGTTTGTCCAGTTTTTTGATGATAACGGCGACGTTACCTATTATGCCACCTACACTGCATTCAACGGCTTTAACGTTTTGCCGCAATTGATCGAAACAAAAGACTTTATCACGTTTAAAATTATTACCTTAAACGGCCAGGCGGTCCAGGACAAAGGCATGGCCCTTTTCCCACGCAAGGTCAACGGCCGATATGTCATGCTCTCGCGCCAGGACGGCGAGAACAACCATATCATGTTTTCCGACCATCTCCATTTCTGGCAGGAGTCCGAAATCATCCAGGAACCAACACGTCCCTGGGAATTCATTCAGATCGGTAACTGCGGCTCGCCGCTTGAAACCAATAAGGGCTGGCTGGTGCTCACCCATGGTGTAGGCCCGATGCGACAGTACTGCATCGGGGCAATCCTTCTTGATCTTGATAATCCGGCAAAGATTATCGCCCACCTGCAAGAACCCCTTCTCACTCCACATGAAGGGGAGCGCGAAGGATATGTTCCCAATGTAGTCTACACATGCGGGGCGCTGATCCATAATGGCAACCTAGTCATACCATATGCCATGTCCGACACGTCGTCCGGAATTGCAACTGTTGGAGTAGATGAAGTAATTAACTGCATGCAAAGGAGTTGAAAATGAAGAAAAGAGCTTTAATTACAGGTATTACAGGGCAGGACGGCGCGTATCTCGCTGAATTTCTGCTTTCAAAAGGATATGAGGTCCATGGCGTCAAGCGCAGAACATCCATGTTCAACACGGCACGGATTGATCATCTGTATCAGGACCCACACTCCAAAGATATTAAATTTGTTCTGCACCACATGGAGACCTGACAGATTCGAGCAGCCTTGTTCATATTATAAGAAAAGTTCAGCCGGACGAAATCTACAACCTGGCCGCCCAGTCCCACGTTGCCGTATCTTTTGAAGAGCCTGAATACACCGCGAACTCGGACGCGCTCGGCACCCTCCGGATTCTTGAGGCGATCAGGATTCTCGGCCTGACAGATAAAACCCGTTTTTATCAGGCATCTACCTCGGAACTCTATGGCAAGGTGCAGGAAACACCGCAAACTGAGACCACTCCCTTTTACCCCCGGTCCCCTTATGCAGCTGCAAAGCTCTACTCCTACTGGATTACCGTCAACTACCGGGAGGCGTACGGCATGTATGCCTGCAACGGGATCCTGTTCAACCATGAGTCTCCAATCCGCGGTGAGACCTTTGTCACCAGAAAGATCACCCGCGGATTGGCGCGCATCAAACTTGGTCTGCAGGACTGTCTCTATCTCGGCAACCTAAACGCCAAGAGGGATTGGGGACATGCCCGTGATTATGTTGAAATGCAGTGGCTGATGCTGCAGCAGGACGAACCTGAAGATTTCGTCATCGCTTCAGGGAAACAACACTCTGTTCGGGAATTTGTTGAATGCGCCGGCAAGGAACTGGATATCTCGATCCGCTGGGAAGGCGAAGGCGTCGAGGAAAAAGGAATCGATAGAGCTACCGGCAAGACCATCATTGCGGTCGATCCCCGTTATTTCCGGCCTACTGAAGTAGAAACACTTCTTGGAGATGCAACCAAGGCCAGGGAGAAACTAGGCTGGGAAACCAGGATCTCTTTTGCTGAACTGGCCAAAGAGATGGCCGTTTCAGACCTCAATGAGGCCAAACGAGACCAACTCTGCCAAAAGAGCGGCTTCCAGACTTTTCATTATCATGAATGAATCACCTCTCACACCCGATTCACGAATCTTTGTCGCCGGTCACCGTGGTATGGTTGGATCTGCAATCGTCCGTCGTCTCACGGCCGAAGGATATTCAAAGGTAATTACACGAACCCATGCAGAGTTGGACCTTACGGACCAGCAGGCGGTTCGCCGTTTTTTTCAAAACAAGCAAATCGATTATGTCGTTCTTGCAGCAGCTAAGGTGGGTGGAATCCGCGCCAACAACACCTACCCTGCCGAATTTATTTACTCCAACCTGATGATTGAGACAAACATCATCCATGAGGCATACAGGGCAGGTGTGATGCGGCTCTTATTCCTTGGCAGTTCCTGCATCTACCCAAAATTCGCTCCACATCCCATGTCTGAAGAGAGCCTTCTGACAGGGGTGCTTGAACCGACCAATGAACCCTATGCCATTGCCAAGATAGCAGGCATCAAACTCTGCGAATCATACAATCGCCAGTATGGGACCAGATACAGGTCTCTCATGCCGACCAACCTTTATGGCCCGGGCGACAATTTTGATCTGGAAAACAGTCATGTCATCCCTGCATTGATCCGAAAATTTCATGAGGCAAAGAGAAACAACGAGCCATCGGTTGAGGTCTGGGGAACCGGGACCCCTTGCCGTGAATTTCTGCACGTTGACGACCTGGCTGGTGCCTGTATTTTTATCATGGAACTTGATGATCAAGCATATACAACTTATACCCAGCCAATGTTATCGCACATCAATGCAGGCACGGGGAAAAACGTCACTATCAGAAAACTTGCCGAGACGATCAAGGAAGTTATTGGATTCACCGGAAATATAATTTTCAATCCGGACAAACCGGACGGATCTCCCAGAAAACTGCTGAACGTTACTCTTATCAACAAGATGGGGTGGAAGGCCTCCATCAACCTGAAAGATGGCTTGGACCAGACTTATGACTGGTATAAGATACAACTTCATCGGTAACTCTACCGAGTTGACTCATTTTTTTAAAATTCTCTCCTCAATTTCGATACATTTCATTTGACATTACCCTCCCTCAATGCTAATTACATTCAATGTTCACAGGATGAACAAACCTCCCTTTACTGGCTGAAATGCGTAAGAAATTTCTTAGGCTTAGAGTCAACGAGAACCTGATTCATTGAAGGCTTGAAACCAGATGACGAATCGTGAGTGGTTCACCATACGCACCAAAGTTCACAAAGAGAATCTTGCCCAAGGACAATATGCCCGGCAAGGGTACGAAGTATACCTGCCGCAGACCCTTAAGACAAGACGCCACGCACGACGGGTGGAAAATGTCATTCGTCCTTTCTTTACCGGCTATCTTTTTCTGCATCTTGCCCCGGAAGAACGGAACTGGGTAACGATCGGCAGCACAATAGGCTCTGTCGGCGCTGTCCATTTCGGCGACCAATACCCCCCAGTTCCAGATTGGATGATAGAAAACCTGCAAGCCCGAGAAGACGAGCAGGGACTCATCTCCACTTTCGAAATCGACACCTCCTGCTTTAAAAAAGGAAAACGGATCAAGATACATAGTGGTGAACTTGAGGGCCTCGAAGGCATATTCCAGGAAATGCGAGGAGAAGACAGGGCAATTGTCCTCCTTGAGATGCTTCGCAGGAAGATTATAGCTACAGTCCCACTGACCTCTGTGGACGCTGCCTGAAAAGCCAAACCCTCTGCACGTAAAGCAAGAGGGCGTACAACCCGTAGCGGGCATCTTTCACCCGAATGGCGGTAGCGCGCCAACTCCCTTACAAAAAAACCAGGAAACACCATATGCAGAAAAGACCATTCCATTACTTTTTTATCACAATCATCATCGTCATCTCCTTAGCATCAACATTGCAATATGCCCATGCCAACGACCTGATCAATGTAAACACGGCAACCAGTGCTCAACTGGTCACCGTCAAAGGCATCGGCAAAAAGACAGCTGCCAAGATTATCGAATACAGAAAAGACAATGGTGACTTTACAAGCATCGAAGACCTCATCTTTGTCAAAGGTATCGGGCCAAAAAAGATGGAAAAATTCAGAAAGGCTCTTACCGTCTCTGATGACACTGAAGAATAAAAAAGCACACCTGCCATGTAAAAACAAGAAAGACAACGAGAATCTTCCCTGATCTGCTCAATCTCTTTTGCAGAAACCCAACATCCTCTCCTTCACGACAATACCGTATCGCGCCCTCAACCAAAAACAGCAGAAACAAATTCTTGATCGACAGCAACAAGCCGATCACAGAAAACAAGCTCTTCAAAAATCCGATCCATCTGTTTTCAAGAAGTTCAGAATAATTCAAAAGCTATGGCTTTTCGGCTCAGTATTGCACAATGCGCCTCGATGACAACCACCGCTATAAACTCCTGAAGCTCCTGCAGGATGACCCCAGTCTGAACCAGCGAAACTTGGCGGAAAGCATGGACATCAGCCTTGGGAAGGTCAACTTCTGTCTCAAAGCCCTTATTGAACAGGGCTGGATAAAGGCGAAAAGGTTCCATCACTCTCATAACAAAAAGGCATACGCCTATATTCTGACCCCTCGAGGAATTGAAGAAAAGGCGAAAGTAACCGCTCGCTTTCTGCGACGTAAAATGATTGAATTCGAGACATTACAACAGGAAATTGCAGAACTTAGACGGGAAAATGATAAGAACAACAACCACAACGACGAGTGAGTTGAACAAGTGACATGCAACCCCAATAAGTAAATCAAAGTTAAGCGTTTAGCTTTTGCCGGAATTTCATCGGCCGCTTTAACCTGAATATCCACATGCACGATCACATCATGTCAAAGGGAGAAAAAAATCGGAGCAGCGCCTTGCAGCAATTGAATAAATCCAAAATAGAATTCAATAAGGCCCTCTTCTGGGATGTTCAAATTGATTCCCTTGACATTGAAACCCATGCCCGATTTGTCATCGAGCGGGTTGTTTCCAGAGGCAACCTGACAGACTGGAACCTGCTCAAGAAGATATACGGCAAAGAGAGAATTAAACAGGAGGTGTTACGTATAAGATCTCTGGACCAAAAGACCGTCAGTTTTCTGAGTGCGTATTTTGGTATGGAAAAAACGGATTTCAGATGCTGCAGTTAAAGACAATCCACAAAGACACTTTTGAGTTGCTCAAGGAGTTGTCGGCCCAAAATGACCTGAATCCCTTTGCCCTTGCCGGTGGTACGGCCTTGGCCTTACAGCTGGGGCACAGAATTTCCATTGATTTGGATTTCTTAACCGGAAAAGAATTTGACAGCTTTGGTTTATTGGAGAGGTTAGGAGAATTTTTCGATATAGAGAACAGCTCAACAACGATCAATTCCTTGTCGCTCTTTATTCAATGGCAGGGATCATCTGTGAAAACGGATTTCATCCGGCATAACTATCCGAGACTGAAACCTTTGATAACTGCAGACGGAATACGTCTTTTTTCTCTTGAAGACATCGCGGCAATGAAACTCAATGCCGTTGCCAACCGGGGCGCAAAAAAGGATTTCTACGATATACATACCCTGCTCTCTCGGTTTTCCTTATCGGAGTTGCTTGGTTTTTTTGAGGGAAAATATCAAAAAATGAACAGCTTCACAGTCACCAAGAGCCTTGCGTATTTTGATGACGCCGACCTGGAACCCGATCCCATGACTCTTATGGATATAACCTGGGAGGAAATAAAGGCTGATCTGAAATTGCAGTTACGAGATTCAGCCTGATCAG
>DAOVYS010000063.1 GCA_030635485.1 Pseudomonadota bacterium
CATATCACCTTTATATCATGGATAATTTTCCATCTATCTTTCATATCAACCCCAAAAAAAGAAAAAAGTTCAAACCTGATGCCGACTTAAAACTCATGGACTGAGTCCGGCAAGTGCTTCGATATCATCATTATGCCTATCGGACTGAGCAAACATATTGTAGCTGGATTATCCGGTTTTTAAAATTTTTCAAGTACGAAAAACACCCCAGTAAAATGGGGAAAACTGAAATCGAGGCTTTTTAAAGCCATCTGGCAACAGACCGGAAAGTTTCCGCATCTACCCGGAAACAATTCACATACGGCGGATTACGCTTCGCTAATCCGGCCCTACGCTGACTTTAACCCCAAGCTAACACAAAAAAACAACAATGAAAATAAGTACAAGTACTTACCAATCCGTAAGTAGTTGTACTTACATGAAATCCAATATCTTTGTAAAATCAACCGGTTATACTTGGCATTTTTTAGACAAATGCACGAAAATTTTTTTCGGATCACAATAAAAAATAGTTGTAGAATTTCCGAGACGTCGGATTACGCAAAAACAGATAAAAGTGAAGAGAGCCTTTCGGACCAGACTTGTCCGAAAGCGGTCAGGAGAGCGCTTCTTTCTGATTCTGAAACCAGAAACAATTCAATATGCAGACGGCTGTCAGGCATCAGACTGCCCAACCTGTCAGCCCATTCAACCACTGCCAGGCCTTCCCCGAACAGATACTCATCAAGACCTGCTCCATAAATATCCTCTTCACCTGAAAGACGGTAAAGATCCATATGGTAAAGCGGAATGCGACCCGGATATTCGTGAAGAAGACTAAAAGTGGGACTTGTGATATAGCAGGAATCCGGCACTTCCAAACCAATAGCGATTGACTTTGTCAACGTGGTCTTGCCGGCGCCCAAAGCGCCTCCCAGGGTGATAACATCACCGGGTGTGGACATCCCGCCGAGACGCCTGCCCAGAATATCGGTGAGTTCAAGGGATGAGAGTGTAAGTTTTGTCATAATGGTCAGGCAAAACGGCTATTTCTTCTCTTTCTTATGACAGAAAAAACAGCGGTTGGTGCAGTACGTGGTCGCGGGAATAGGGGCTGTCCCTTTCTCCTTGTGACAATCGAGGCACAGTTTTTCCGCCTTCTTTTTCTTAATTTTATACAAGTCATCATGATCAGTGCTATGGAGAAACTTCGGCGTGGTCTCGGGAGGGGCGTTCCAGAGAAACAGGAAAATCCCCCCGCAGACAACTATAAAAAGTATGTTTAAAAGAATAACCTTTTTGGATTTTTTTTTGTCAATCACAATCATCCCCAAATTTAGAAGTCTAAAAAGTTAATTGGTTGAGTTGGTTAGTTTGGGAAACAACCACCACCCAACCAATCAACCAATCAACCAATCAACCAACTAACCAACTAACCAACTCAACCACTCTCTCCCATTTCCAGGGCGCTGAAATGTATAACCCCCAGACGCATGGCCATTATAAGTGCTTCGATAATCAGCCGGCCGGCCCGTCTGTTTTTCGCACTGAATTCCAGCAGACGGGTATGCTTCTGTTGCTTATGTATAAGACGCTCAAGTTTTTCGCCATTGTAGTTTTCATCAATAATAGTATGCGCTGCGGTCTCTCCGGACAGAATCGCGGGTAATATGCCTTCACCCGTCAGGCCCGAGGCAAGACCCGCCGCATCGCCCACCAGAAATTTATTGCCAAACCGCCAGCCCCGGTAATCAAAATTAATAAGCGCGGCTTTTGGTTGCAAACCCTTCAGATTGATGCCCCGCCTTTGGGTCCATTCACGAAACCCGGCCATAAGCTCCTTTGGCCTGATCACCCTGCGGTCACCAAAGACTCCGACAGACGCGGAATCCTTATGCGGAAATATCCAGGCGTATCCTGTTCTAAATGATCTTGTGTCCAGATGCCACTCCATCCTCTTAAAATCCCCTGGAACCTGATAATGGATGCCGGCCCCTACGCGTTCGCTTCCTATTCCAAGATATCTGCGCACTATTGAAGAGCTGCCGTCCGCCCCGACCAGATATTTATAACCGAACCGCTCTTCCCCTGCCGTTGAAATGTGATTTTTAAAAATCTCACGTACAGCCGTGCCTCTCAGCACATTCACTCCGGCTGCCGTTGCCCGATCCACCATCCACTGCCCCAGTCTTTCGCGGTTTACGGTTGCGACAATGGGTGTCGATTCCCTGATCATGATATTCTGCCATCCGGATACGATATGCTGGGCATAAAACGACTTCTCAATCAGACTCTCATCAACATACTGGATAAGACCTGCCCAGGTAATGCCTCCTGCGCACACCTTGGGACCAACCAGCCTGTTTTTTTCCAGAACAAGCACGTCCTTTCCGTGCCTGGCAAGAACTTCGGCACAGGTCAGACCACCGGGCCCGGCCCCCACGACTATTGTGTGAAATTGCCGCATTTACCGAAATCCCCCTGTCCGGACATTGATGGTCTTGTTAAAAACGCTCGACCCACACGTTGACAACTCATTCCGCACGGAACTTAGATTGTTCAACTTCTTCTGTCAAGAATTTAAGCCTGTTTGCCGTTTCATCCTTTGAGCCCGTAAGTGCTGAAAAAAAACATGCTGAACATACTTTTTCATACAAATTTATCTTTTTCGTTTATTGTTGAACCAAATGAAGTTAAATTTCTATGTTCAGAGGTTCATAATAAAAAAAGGCACTTAACATGAATTTGGATAAAATCGACAATAGAACAATAAAAAGCAAAGGCAGTGCCCTGGCAGTTGTTGCAATTTTTATGGCAGTAATTGCCATACTTGCAATCGGGGCATTAATTCTTCTCTGCGAACGGGAAAGACCGGAATTCACGCTGTTGAGTGACGTTTCGCAGATAGGGCTTGAAAAAGAGATAGTCTTTTCAGCCACGGACCGGAAAAGAGGCCTACGAAAAATCCAATTATTTATTGTTCAGGGCGACAAACACCTGAAAATCTATCAAAAGGAATTTCCGGACCAGGACTCCCTTCTGCACCCAGGCCCAGGTCATGCTGAAGAATCACTCTCTGTCGACGCAAAAGCATTAGGCCTTCGCCAAGGCCAGGCCACGCTCGTTGCCGACGTGTGGGATTTTTCCATGTGGAACTGGGCAAAGGGCAATAAAACGACCCTGACTTATCCAATGAACATTGACACGCATCCTCCGCGTGTGACCATTATCGACTCACCCACCTACATCAAGGCCGGCGGTTCAGCCATTGTGACATACAAAGTAAATGAACCAACTGAAAAACACGGCGTCATGGTAAATGGACATTTTCACCCCGGCCATCCGCTGAAAGAAGGAGTCTTTATCGCGTATATCGGGATTCCGTTTGACACATCCAAAATCGAAAAAGCATATGTATCAGCTACCGATCGGGCGGAAAACACGGGGCATGACGCATTCGGGATGATCGTCCGAAAGATCAGAATCATACCTGACAGAATCAATGTGAGTGATAATTTTCTAAATCTCAAACTTCCTGAATTTAGACAAAGATATCCTGACCTTGCAGGTGAACCCATTGAACAGTATCTTTATTTGAACGAGCAGATCAGAAAGGAAAACAATGAATTGCTATCCGGCGTATGCGTCAATTCAGAGCCGGACCGGCTCTGGCAAGGGGTCTTTAAACGAATGGCCAGGAGCAGCACAAGGGCCGGTTATCCTGATCATCGCACCTACTATTACAAGGGTAAAAAAATTGACAACCAGGTCCATTTAGGGATAGACCTGGCCTCGGTACGGCATGCGGAAGTCAAAGCAGCCAACAGTGGCGTGGTTGTATTTACGGATTATGTGGGACTCTACGGCCAGACAGTTATCCTTGATCACGGACAGGGGGTGTTCAGCCTTTACTCTCACCTGAGCCGTATAAACGTTGTGCCGGGTGACACGGTTGACTCCAAATCCGTGATCGGCCTCACCGGAAATACCGGAATGGCGCTTGGAGATCATCTGCACTTCAGTATGCTCGTAAACGGAATCTTTGTAAACCCGCTGGAATGGTGGGACCCCAACTGGTTAAAACTTAATATTCTGAATCTGTTGTAACTATAACTACAGGTTGTCAGGTTCACGGTTTACGGCCCCTTAAACCACTGAACCTCTGAACCCTGAACCCCGGTAACCATTGTCTAAGATAAAAATCCTTTCAGAAAATCTGGCCAGTCGGATCGCTGCCGGAGAGGTCATTGAGAGGCCTGCCTCCGTGGTCAAAGAACTGGTGGAGAATGGCATTGACGCCGGGGCACGAAATATCATTATCCAGGTTGAAGGTGCGGGGACAAGACTCATTCGCGTAATTGACGACGGTGAAGGCATGGATCAGGACGACGTCCTTCTCTGCCTGGAAAGCCACGCCACAAGTAAAATCATCAGCAAGGATCAACTGGACGCCATCCGGACCCTCGGATTCAGAGGTGAGGCAATTCCGAGTATCGGTTCGGTGTCAAGGCTGAACATTACATCCAGGCCTTCATCCGCCCCCCTTGGAACCAGAGCGGAGGTACGGTTCGGCAGACTTATTAAAGTCCACGAAATGGGCTGCAGCCAAGGGACCATCGTGGAGGTCCGTGACCTTTTCGGCAATGTGCCTGCCAGGAAAAAATTCTTAAAGACGGAACGGACGGAACTCTCCCATATCGAGGAAATAACCAGAAACTACGCTCTTTCCCGGCCTGACCTTGGGCTGACCTTGAATATCAATGGAAGAGACGTTATTGCCCTTCCAGCCGGAGCCGACACCCTTAAAAGCCGCGTCAAACGGCTCATTTACCGTCAGGCCACAGGATCTCTTATTCAAATAGGAAACAAATCCAAAACGGAAAACAGCCACAAAGATCTAACCATATCCGGTTATCTTCTGCCTCCCGATGAAGCCGGGCCGGGGCGTTCAAACCTCAGGCTCTTTGTAAACGGCCGCAGCGTGCGGGACCGCATGATTACCCATGCGGTTGCCGAAGGGCTCCGCGGCTTCCTTATGAAGGGCAGGAATCCTTCAGGCGTTATATTTATCCGAACGCCGCATGATTCCGTAGATGTAAACGTCCACCCTGCAAAACAGGAGATCCGTTTTCATAAACCTAACATAATTCACCAGCTGGTTGTAGATGAGGTAAACAGAGGGATAAAAGACTACCAGGATGATGTCAGAAGTTCTCTATTCCGTGTCCCTTCAAATGGCGGCCGGGTGTCAGCCGAAAATATTTCCACCCGCCCGATGGCTGGACCTGAAACAGAAAAAATTGTTGTTAACCCATCGGCCATGCCGCCCCCCGAAAAATCATTCCCCGAGCCGGACCCTTTTCAGGGTATGCAGGTTCGGGAACCGGGACATTTTGTTTCCAACAATGAGCCCCAATATCCGGATGATTCCCGTGACAGAGCCCAGGAGACTCTCATCCCGCCCTCCGTACCAACACCAAAACAGCCGATTTCAGAACCAATGCGGGAATCCGCGCCCCTACAGACAGTTCAGCCGTATCCTGCCATGCCGCCCCTTTCAGAGAGCCTTAAACCGGTAACAGGGTCACTTACACCACTCGGCCAGATTCTTGATTCCTACATCCTCTGCAAGTGTAAAAACGGCCTTATCGCCATTGACCAGCATGCGGCCCACGAACGACTCGTCTTTGAGACCCTTAAAAAACAGTTCCTGGGAAAAGGGGTCGCGAGCCAGGTCCTTATGTTCCCTCTAATAATGGAATGCGACAACGGACAGATCAACATCCTGGAACAGCATGCGGATGAAATCGCAAGACTGGGAATCGAGATAAGCGAATTCGGCGGCAACAGTTATGCCTGCCGGGCAATTCCGGCAATCATGTCGCATATCCCGCCTGAAGAAATCATGCGCGGAATCTTTGAGCAATTCCGGACTAAAAGTGAAGAAGAAAAATCAGGAGCAGCACGGACAGACACCGTTCTGGCCGCTATGGCATGCAGGGCGGCAATCAAGGCCAATCGTCCGATGAAGGCTGAAGAAATCGACGAGCTTCTAAATAAAATGCAGGAAGCGGAACTCTTCACCCATTGCCCTCACGGCCGGCCGGTCTATAAATATTTCTCGGATTATGAAATCGGAAAATGGTTTCACCGTACCTGAGCCGGCTGTACGCAATTAACTTGGGATAAAAAAGGTAAATATTCGGCCAACCCTTTCCCTAATAAAATCAATTGTAGGGGCGGGTTCCAAACCCGCCCTTTTTCGGGGTTAACGAAGCGTAACCCGACAAAAATCAGTTGAAAGCGTCGGGTTACGGCCTATCGGCCTAACCCGACCTACATAAGACTAAATAGCCTTTCGGAAACGGACCTAAAACAAAAAGGACAATTATTATTTGAATTTAATTCAATAATTACCCTATAATACATTATGGGATCAAACCGTCCGTAAAAAGCGGGCCTTATCAACCAATAACCGGAGGAGCTATGTCGTCAGACGGGTTGTATATTCAACATTTCAGCGTCCACGGGCTGGTCAGGGGCACATCTCCTGAACTGGGACGCGACGCTGATACGGGCGGTCAGGTCAAATACGTACTGGAACTGACAAAATCTCTTGCCGATCATCCTGAAGTAGACAGGGTGGACCTGATGACCCGCCTTATTGTGGATAAAACCGTTTCTAAAGACTATTCACGCACTCCTGAACCGTTAAATGAAAAATCACAAATCGTCCGCATTCAATGCGGGGGAAGAAAATATATACGCAAGGAACTGTTGTGGCCCCATCTGGATGAATTCGTTGACAAGACTCTGAGACATATCAAGTCCGTAGGCCGCGTTCCAGACATCTTTCACGGCCATTATCCCGACGGCGGATACATTGCCCGTGAGCTTGCCTCCATTTTCGGGGCGCCCTTTATTTTCACCGGCCATTCCATGGGCCGTCACAAAAAAAACAAACTGCTTGCCGACGGGATGAGTTCAGAGGATATCAACCGGCGTTATCACATTGATTTCCGGATTGATGTGGAAGAGAGAATCATCAAAGAGGCTGAACAGATAATAACGAGCACGAGTAACGAAATCAAAAAACAGTACGGGCTGTACGATAATTATTCCACAGGCCGCTACAACGTAATTCCACCGGGAATAGATATCGAGACCTTTTATCCATATTATGACACCCAACTGGAACTACGTCTGGACGATGAGACGTCAAAACAGGCGCATATGGCCCTGATGCACGAACTGCACCGTTTCTGGGTCAGGCCGGATAAACCTTTCATACTCGCCCTCTGCAGGCCCGACCAACGAAAAAATATTGCAGGCCTTGTAACCGCATACGGCAAGGATAAGGATCTCCAGGCCATTGCCAACCTGGCAATATTTGCAGGAATACGCAAAAACATCACTGTAATGGAAGAAAACGAGAGAAACGTGCTGACGGAGATGCTCCTTCTGATGGACCGTTACGACCTGTACGGCAAGATGGCTATTCCCAAAAAGCATGATTTTAGTATTGAGGTGCCTGAGCTTTACCGTTTATGTGCAAACAGCAACGGCGTATTTGTTAATCCGGCCCTGGTGGAGCCGTTCGGCATCACGCTGATCGAGGCCGCCTCAACCGGCCTGCCCATAATTGCCACCAAGGACGGCGGTCCGGTAGACATCATCCGAAACTGCGAAAACGGTATACTGATCGATCCCACCGATTCCGATGAGATCGCTACGGCATGCAAAAAGCTACTGGTTGATCAGGATCTCTGGAAAACATACTCGAGTAACGGCATTAACGGGGTGCGAAGCCATTATGCGTGGGAATCTCACTGCGAAGAATATATGGGTGTGGCAAAAAAGGTGATCAGATACATGCCAGAGGCGGAACTTGCATCAGTCAAAGACCGAAAATCTTTAGCAATCGGTCATCGCCTGACCAGTGTAAAACGCCTATTAATCATGGATATTGACAACACTCTTGTGGGAGACAGCTCCTCACTTATCGAATTGCTGGATCTTCTAAAAGCCAACCAGGACACGATCAGCTGGGGAGTGGCAACAGGGCGATCCCTTGAAATGACTCTTGAGGCCCTTAAGGAACACGAAGTGCCCATGCCTGATATAATCATATGTTCAGTGGGCACTGAGATGTTCTACGGCCCCCATCTTACGCCTGACAGGGGCTGGCAGCAGCACCTGGCATACAAATGGAACCCAGGCCTGATAAAAAATGAGCTGAAAAAAACCGATATGGTTGAAATCCAGGAGCCTGAATCTCAAACCAGACTCAAAATCAGCTATTACATCGATCCGGAGGAAGATCCAGAGGTGGTCGTAAAGGTACACCAGACGCTTCAGGCCAAAAAAATACGGTATAATCTCGTACATTCACTGGGCCAGTACCTTGATGTTCTGCCATTCAGGGCCTCCAAGGCAAAAGCAGTACGATATCTGAGTTACAAATGGGAGTTCCCCCTGCCGAACATAATGGTCTGCGGAGATTCGGGCAAGGATGAAGAGATGCTCAGGGGAGACACAAAGGGAGTTGTTGTAGGCAATTACAGCGATGAGCTGGAACCCTTAAGAGGCTTAAAAAGCACATACTTCAGCAAACAGGAATATGCAGCCGGCATCCTTGACGGCATAAGACATTACAGGTTCCTGGAGTAGGGGTAGTATCTGTACGGATACCAACTAAGAGACTCAAAAGATGACCAAATCACTAAACAGTTTTATCGATGATCCGGAAATCCCGTTTCTCCAGAATTTCCTTTTCTCACTCCCGAAACCCGACCCTCCCATCATACTGCAGAACGATATACTGCTCGCATTTCAACAATATGTGGACAGCGGTTCAGATCTTCCATCAATGTCCAGTTCCATGCGCTTTCTTAAAAAAGTGCAGGAAATCCTTCACCTTGGCGACAGGTTGATCCTGGTTTACCGCCATCGGAAGGCAAGCTGCCGTATTTACACCCTTGTGAGCGCCAACCCGATCCTGGAACGAATGACAATAGAAAATTTTCTCTCCATCAAGGAACGAAAGATTTGCCCTGATCTGAAATCGTATCAGCAGACAATGGAGATCACACTGGAACCGTTTTATGATTACGGTCCAAGCCTTAAAGACCCGGACACGATCGGAAACGGAATCATTCACTTAAACAGGTACATGTCCGGCAACCTCATGAGACAGTCCGAGAAATGGAATAATTCACTGTACGAATTCTTAAAACTCCATCACCTCCACGGCGAACAACTACTGCTGGACAGAAAAAGGATCAGAGACACAAAACAGCTTGAAGGAGCCCTTGAAGATGCGGTGGATTTTCTCGAACGATGCGGCTATCCCCAGGATCTTGACCGTCTGAAGAACAAGCTTAAAAGCATGGGATTCCTTGCGGGATGGGGAGACACCGCCGAACGGATGCTTGAGACAATCAACCTGCTGCAAGATATACTGGAACAGCCGGACGGGAAAATCATGGAAGAATTTCTGGCCAGAATCCCCATGGTCTCAAAGGTCGTCCTGGTTTCTCCACACGGCTGGTTCGGGCAAAGCAATGTCCTGGGACGGCCCGACACCGGCGGCCAGGTTGTCTACATCCTGGACCAGGCCAAGGCCCTTGAACGCTACCTGAAAAAAGACATGGAACTTGCCGGCCTGCACATTGAGCCGAAGATCCTGATCATTACAAGATTGATCCCGGAAAACGAGGGCACGACATCCGACCAGAGACTCGAAAAAGTAGACGGCACAAACAACGTATGGATCCTCCGTGTTCCTTTCAGGGATCAGGCCGGAGAGATCGTGCCGCACTGGATTTCAAGATTTAAGATCTGGCCCTATCTTGACCGTTTCGCCATTGATGTTGACATAGAAATCCGAGCGGAGTTGCAAAATCTCCCAGATCTTATCGTGGGCAATTACTCGGACGGCAACATGGTGGCCGCCCTTCTCTCCAAAAGGATGGACGTCATTCAGTGCAACATCGCACATGCCCTTGAAAAATCAAAATATCTGTTCAGCGACCTCTTCTGGAAAAATTTTGAAAATGAATATAACTTCTCAGTGCAGTTCATGGCGGACCTTATCTCCATGAACATGGCTGATTTCATCATAACCAGCACAAGCCAGGAGATTACAGGCACGGACAGTTCAATCGGCCAGTACGAATCATACCAGTTCTTTACAATGCCTGGGCTGATGAAGGTGAACAGCGGGATCAATCTCTTTCACCCACGTTTCAATGTTATTCCTCCGGGTGTAAACGAAGACTTCTTCTTCCCCTTCAAGGCCAAGAAACGGAGGCAGGTTGACAAGACGGAATGGATAAACAGATTGCTCTTTGAGATGGAAGATGAAAAGTGTTGCGGCCATCTTGACCACCCTGAAAAAATCCCCCTCTTCTCAATCGCAAGGCTTGACCACATCAAAAACCTGACCGGCTTTGTCGAGGCCTTTGGCCAAAATGAAAAATTGAGGGAACTTGCAAACGTCATAATTATCGCAAGTGTCATTGATCCAAATCTTTCAAAGGACGGCGAAGAAGCGGAAGAAATCAGAAAAATGCACGGCCTGATTGAAAAATATGAGCTGACGGGTCAGATCCGGTGGCTGGGCAAATTCCTCTCAAAAGAGGACACCGGCGAGGCATACCGGGTCATTGCGGACAGAAAGGGCATTTTTGTCCAGCCTGCCCTGTTTGAGGCCTTTGGTCTGACCATCCTTGAAGCCATGCATTCCGGCCTGCCCGTATTTGCCACCCAGTTCGGCGGACCGCAGGAGATCATTGAAGACGGAAAGAGCGGCTTTCTGATAAATCCCACTGACTATGATTCCATGACTGAAAAGCTATATGGATTCATCGTAAAATCCTTAAAAAACCAAAAGCACTGGGAGAAACTCTCAAAACGTGGGATGAAACGCGCCCAGACAAATTTTACATGGGAACTCTACTGCAACCGGCTAACCCGGCTGACAAAGGTATATGGATTCTGGCGATATTCGACATCCGAACAGGCAAAATCAAGACTTGCCCAGTATTGCCACTTGCTTTATCATCTCTTTTTCATTACAAGAGCTAATCGGATTGAGTGAAACGGGCGGAAGTTAGAACCGCCCTTTACCCATAAATTAGTGCCTGGATAATTTTATTCCCCAAAGGGGAAATGGCGTATAGCCGGTGTGCTTCAGCCACCGGTAACAGGCAACCCAAACATATCAGTCCTGAAAGGA
>DAOVYS010000218.1 GCA_030635485.1 Pseudomonadota bacterium
CCGGCCTTCCAGGGGCAAGAGTTTTTCCGGCGCAGCACTGGGTCCGATTGAGAACAGCGATATAGATTGGACGTCCCTAACTTGAAATTGTATGAAATCCACTCGATCTCCTGAAAAGAGCCGTATTCCGGTTCAGTTTCGCTGGCTTGATCCTGAACAGAGCCGGGATCTGAATCCTCCTGCCTATCAGTCCGACTTGGCATCCGGCATGGACGTGGCTGCGGCTGTTTCTGAATCCGTGGTCATTGAACCGGGCGGGATCAGACTCCTTCCAGCCGGTTTTGCCGTGGCCATTGCCCCGGGCTATGAACTTCAGGTCAGACCAAGGAGCGGTCTGGCCGTTAAACACGGAATTACAATCATCAACAGCCCAGGCACTATTGACGCTGATTACCGCGGTGAGGTGAAAATAGGCGTCATAAACCTGAGCAAGGTCCCTTTTACGATAAATAGAGGTGATCGTATTGCTCAGCTCATACTGGCTAAAGTCTCTTATGCTTCACTTGAAATAGTTGAAGAACTGGATAAAACTGTTCGGCATGACGGAGGGTTTGGCCATACCGGGATAGGGTCGTGAGTGACGAGTGACTAATGATGAAGGAAAGCACTTTTTGGTCCTCGAATCAAAGTTCTAACCTGTAACCTGCAACCTCCAACCCGCAACGGCTTTCAGCCTTGTGCTTTGTGACCACCGACTATTAAGAAAATGCCTTTAATGCGTTTTTGTGTTTTAGGGAGCGGGAGTAAGGGCAATTCCACCTATATCTCTTCCGGGGATACCGCAATCCTTATTGACGCAGGGTTTTCCGGCGTTGAAACAGCGCGGCGGCTTGCATTGATCGGCGTAGACATCTCATCACTGTCCGCAATTCTTATTACCCACGAACATGGAGACCATGTGCGCGGCGTATCCGTTCTGTCCAGACGACATGATCTTACGGTATTTGCCAATAAGGCCACACTGAGCAAGGCCGGAAAAACCCTGGACAGACTTTTTTCTTTTCAAGAATTTTCAACCGGTAAGCCTTTTCAGATCAAGGATCTTGAAATCCGGCCGTTTTCCATATCCCATGACGCTGCCGACCCGGTGGGTTTTGTTGTCAACAATGGTAAGTCTTCTTTTGGTTACTGCACTGATACCGGAATGGTGTCGCGACTTGTTAAACATCGGCTCACAGGCTTAAACGGGCTGGTGCTGGAAAGTAACCATGATCCGGACATGCTGAAGACAGGACCGTATCCCCTGGAGTTGCAGCAAAGAGTGAGTTCCAAGACAGGACATCTGGCAAACTCGGATGCTGCCTGTTTTCTTGCGGATATATTACATGATGAACTGGAACACGTGGTCCTGGCACATATCAGCGAGACCAATAATCTACCTGAAATTGTCCGTAACACCGTGACCAGCGTGTTAAATGGGCACGGGGAGAATTTTTATTTTGTAGGAGAGGCCCGCAATTCTTCAACGTGCATTTCCCTTGCCCGGCAAGATAGGCCGGGGGGTCTTATAAATTTGTACCCCAGGTGAATGGTTACGAATTGAATGGATGAGCATGCAAAAAGATCAAATATCCATCAAACGCCGTTATAATTGGCGGGTCGGGGCAACCTCGTTTGTGGTTCCGGACGATATTATGTCCAATGTGCGGCTGCTTTCCGATATGGTCGATAATGTTCAACTCTTGTTTTTTGAAAGCCGTGGAAGTTCATTGCTTGAGCATTCGGTGGACATCCCGGGACTTCTCCAGGTGGCAAAAGAGCATGATCTGACGTATACTGTTCATCTTCCGTCTGATTTGCGTCTGGGCGCAACCGATTTTAATCTGCGGCAGCAGGCGATTGATGAGATTGTCAGGTTGTCGGCTGAACTGGATTGCCTGGGGCCCATATGCTATGATCTGCATCTGTTGCCTGAAGATGGTCTCTCTGATTCAAAATGGTTGGACAACCTGGATGCATCTTTGAATAAATTGTCGGATAAACTCGGGTCTGCCGCCCGATTGATCGGAATCGAGAATCTTGATTATCAGTTTGATCCGGTCGCAACGCTTGCAGGCAGACACGGTTTTTCCGTAACCCTTGACATCGGGCATGCATTACGTTTTCAGCATGGCTGGGAACACCTGATTAAATATCTGTTAAATGCAAATCATATTCACTATCACGGTGTAATTCAGGGAAAGGACCATGTTGCGCTTTCCGCCGCACAGGACCGGATCACCAGGCAACTGGGCATGGAGCTTGAAAAGGTGAATTTTGAGGGGGTGGTCACCCTTGAGATGTATTCTTTAGATTTTTTAAAGGAGTCGATCAGAGTGATTGATCGGGTGTGGGGAAGAAGTGTGAAGTGTGAAGTGTGAAATATATACAGGATCTAATCCTGGAACATATTATGGAGTAAACAGACATGATGATAGAAAGTATTCAGCAGCTTGAAGATATTCTTGCAGGGATTGAACCTGCGGACAAGACGGTTTTTGATGCGGCACAAAATAAGCTGGACAATCTTACAAAGCCCAAGGGAAGCCTTGGTAAACTGGAGACCCTTGCGGCAAGGACATGTGCTATCAGGCGGCGGCTTGACGCGGCGGTCGATCATAAATGTATCCTCACATTTGCAGGTGACCATGGGGTTGTGGCCGAGGGTGTAAGTCTTTTTCCGCAGGAAGTGACATCTCAGATGGTTTTAAATTTTCTGGCCGGAGGCGCGGGTGTGAACGTCCTGGCAAAACACGTGGGCGCTGAAGTACGGGTAATTGACGTGGGCGTGGCTGTCCCGGTTTCAGGAGACGGGCTAATCAGCCGGAACGTCATGCACGGCACCGCAAATATGGCCCAAGGTCCTGCAATGAGTGTCACGAATGCCGTTAAGGCGATTTCGGTTGGCATGGAAGTGGCCGGCCAGGCAATCAAAGATGGGGCGGAGATACTTGGAACCGGTGACATGGGAATCGGTAACACCACTTCTTCCGCAGCCCTCTATGTCGCCCTGCTCTCTGTTGAGGTTGACGATATAGCTGGACGCGGCACCGGAATTGATGATAAGGGACTGGAACATAAAAAGGAGGTCATCAGGAAGGCGCTTTACGTGAACAAAGACAGGTTGACCACGCCGGTTGATACACTTGCGGCAATCGGCGGCCTTGAGATCGCGGCTATCTGCGGGGTTGTGCTTGAGGCGGCCCGGAGCCGGATTCCGGTAGTTGTGGACGGGTTCATTTCAAGCGCGGGCGCACTGGTTGCGATCAAAATGAAAAAAGAGGTTCTCGACTACTGCTTTTTCAGCCATATGTCGGCTGAAGCCGGCCATAAGCTTTTTTTTGAAAAGACCGGGATCGCTCCATTGCTCCATCTGGACATGCGTCTTGGCGAAGGAACCGGGGCTGCCCTTGCAATGGGGCTGGTTGAGGCAGGGCTCAAAATCATGAACGAGATGGCCACATTTGCCCAAGCTGGTGTGAGCGAGGAGATCTGACAAAGATGTTGACCCGATTGCGTGTGGCGGTATCATTTCTTACAATTCTTCCCGTAAGTCCGCCTTCAGACCTCAAATCGGAAGACCTGGCCGGAAGCATGGCCTTTTTCCCGGTGGCAGGCTGGATTATAGGGATCTTTTTGATATCCGCGGCATGGCTTACAGGCCAGGCAGGAATGACACCCCTCTGTATTGCCGTCATTCTGGTAGGTCTGGAGGCCTGGCTCACCAGGGGACTTCATCTGGACGGAGTGGCAGACCTGATGGATGGATTAGGCGGCAGTTTTGACCGGCAAAGGCGCCTTGCCATCATGAAGGATTCCTCAACCGGCACATTCGGGGCCGTGGGATTGATCCTTGTATTGTTTCTCAAGGTCGCCGGACTGGAATCGTTTCTGGCAGCGCAGCCGTTCACGGTTTGTCCGGATTTTCGGTTTCTGCTAATTCTGATTCCGCCGGTTGCGGCCCGCTGGGCTATGGCGGTTCTGGCCTATAAGAGTTCCTATCCAAGACAGGCAGGCACAGGCAGCGCCTTTGTGGGCAACGTGAGATTCGTTGATCTGTTTCTCGGGGGCCTCATGATCCTGCCCCTGCTGGCCGCGGGATGGCTGCCGGTCATTGCGATTATTGCGGCTGTTCTGCTTCCAGCGTTTTGGCTTAAGAAAAGGGCCTGTTCTCTTCTGGGCGGTGTAACAGGAGACGTGCTTGGAGCCTCGTGCGAACTGGGAGAGGCAGCCGGATGGCTCATGCTTTCCATTGTGACGCGAATCTAGGAGACGGAACCAAACCGCTACCACGGAGA
This sequence comes from Pseudomonadota bacterium, assembly GCA_030635485.1. Classification (GTDB taxonomy): domain Bacteria; phylum Desulfobacterota; class Desulfobulbia; order Desulfobulbales; family DAOVYS01; genus DAOVYS01. The sequence continues at coordinate 4,278 of DAOVYS010000218.1, forward strand.
AAGGGGTTTGGGGTGACGTCCCCCCAAGATCGCACACAAGATCCCGCTCTATTCACCCATTCAATTGCTGTGGCAGATAATACAATTGTTAAACGTATCATGGTGAACATTATCTCCACGCCCTCCTGGGGATCCGGTAACTATCCACACCGGATGACACTGCAGACAATCCCTGCAGTCGAGAATATTCGCCATATCATGACATGACATACATTCATAAAGATCACCCGGCACAGCGTCAGGAGCGTCAGGGGCTGTCGATTCATCCCACTCAGGAATCACCGTACCGATCAGGTCGTGATGCAGGAGGACTGTAAAATCCGTATCACCGTGGCAGATCCGGCAATCCGTCACCGTCGGAATTCCGTTGAAAATACTCTTCGCGCCCGCGTGAGCCCAAGGTGAAGAGATCGCCCCGGCGAGGAACAATAGTGAAACAGCAAAGAAAATACTTTTATATTTATTCGTCATTTTCCTAACCTCCTTAAAAAAAATAAAAAGCGCCCCGTAAGATATCCAATCCGAATTATACGTACCATAGA
>DAOVYS010000086.1 GCA_030635485.1 Pseudomonadota bacterium
TGCAATTCTCGATATTGTTGAAATTCTGAAAAAAGAAAAAAAGACGCAATCAGTGATGTCCGGTTAAAAAATTGCAAGTAAGGGGTCTGGAGGAACGGAACCCAATGAAATCAGCATAAATATTCGGCAGCACTTCAGGTACGCCCAGCGGAAGCACTGCCAAATATTTATATTCCGTGGTTTTTTAAAGTTTTCCACATGTACCCGAATAGTTACAAATCAGCGGCGACCATTTCATCTCAATCCCGCTATAAACGGACCCACCGCATCCACTCCCTCTTCGTTTACTATACGAATCGTCTCGGTTCCTATCACGGCGATCTCCGCCTTTCCGGAAAGAGAGTCCACGTCTTCCCTGCCGCGGATACCGAACCCGACTGCCAGCGGCAGACTGGTTGCCTGCCGGCATCGAGAAAGGTATGAATTAAACTTATCGTCAAAATCGGTCTTCTTTCCGGTCACTCCCTTCCTGGCCACACAGTAAATAAATCCTTCCGAGTAGGAGGACAGTTCCCGCATCCTCTCTTCAGTGCTCGTGGGCGCAAATATCTGAACAAAACCCATATCTCGTTCACGGGCCTTTTTGAAATAATCCGCCCCTTCCTCCGGGGGCAGATCAGGCACGATAAAGCCCCTGATGCCTGCGGCAGACGCTCTGTCCATAAAATCATCCCATCCGAATTTATACATAATATTGAAATAGGTCATAAACAGAAACGGGATGGAATAGGTGGATATAATCTCTTCGGCAAAATCTATGCACTCCATGACCTTGAGCCCGGATGAGATGGCCGCCTGATTGGCCTTCAGTATGGTGGGACCGTCTGCAACCGGGTCTGAAAACGGAATCTGCAATTCGATAAGATCCACACCGTTTTCCACCATCTGGTCGATCATCCTGCGGTTAACGTCAAATGAAGGATAACCGAGCACAAGATGAGTCATCAACAGGATCTTTTTCTTCTCAAGAGCCTTTTGGATCTCATTTCCCAACTTCATATTCCGCACCTTTATTTCTTATGAATTCTTTCCAGGACGGGTCATCAAATGCATGGGCAATTGTAAAGATATCCTTGTCGCCTCGGCCGGACATATTTATTACAATAGCATCATCAGGCGGCAGGCCGCCCACCTCCTTAAATACCTGCACTAATGCATGAGCCGATTCCAGGGCAGGTATAATGCCCTCCTTCTTCATGGTCAGGTCAAGAGCCTCCATCACTTCTTTATCCGTGGCAGCCTCAAACCTGACACGCCCCCTTTCAGCAAGATCCGTCAGGAGAGGAGAGACCCCTATATAGTCCAGACCCGCAGCCACTGAATGGGTGTCAAGCATCTGGCCGTCCGAATTCTGCAAAAACATGGTCATATATCCCTGGGCCACTCCGGGCGACCCGTCGCTGCTCGCAAGACGCGAGGCATGCCTGCCCGAATCAAGCCCGTATCCGCCTGCCTCGACTCCCACAAGTTCCACTTCCAGGTCATCCAGAAACCCCTGAAAGATGCCCATTGCATTGGAACCGCCGCCCACGCAGGCGTAAACACGGGAAGGAAGGCGTCCCGCGCTCTTTACAATCTGTTTCCGGACCTCCATGCCGATAATAGACTGAAACCAAGCCACCATTGAAGGAAACGGATGCGGACCGCACACCGTGCCCAGCACATAATGGGTGTCATCCATTCGAGTGACCCAGTCCCGGAAGGACTCGTTAATCGCATCCTTTAGCGTCCTGGAACCGTCTTTTACAGAAACCACTTTTGCGCCGAGCTTTTCCATCCAGAAGACGTTCGGGCGCTGTCTTTCCACATCCTCCTCACCCATGTAAATGGTGCATTCAAACCCGAACTTGGCAGCCATTGTGGCGGTTGCAACGCCATGCTGGCCGGCCCCGGTCTCGGCAATTACGCGCGTTTTCCCCATTCGCTTGACAAGGAGTCCCTGGCCCATGACGTTATTGGCCTTGTGCGCACCCGTATGGTTCAGATCCTCACGCTTGATAAAAATGCGGGCTCCCCCAAAATGGCGTGACAGATTTTCTGCAAATGTAAGAGGCGTGGGACGGCATGAATAGGTCGACATGAGGTCTACATATTCTTCCCAGAATAAAGGATCACGCCTGGCCTGTTCATAGGCCAGGTTCAACTCCTTAAACGTCTCATACAACACCTCTGGAATGAAGGCCCCGCCCCATTCTCCGTAATATCCTTTTTTTGTCATTTTTTATATTTTTCCAATATGCATATTAAATTCAACCAAACGTATTAGTCATTGTTCGCGAGCAAGCTCGCTCCTACGGGCCAGGAAAATAGTTGCCAGATGCAAGTTTCACCCCTTCACTTTGTTCCCGGCAACAGATCAAACCGCATATTCTTCAGGGTTCCAGTATCAATTCCATACTCATTGCCAAGCCAGTTCATATCAAGCTGAAAAATAAGCCACCATTGGTTATTGCCGACCGGATCCATTTTAAAGGCAATCTCAACTCCTTCAGCGCCCAGGGGATGGTTTGGAGAGGCACGGAAAAGCGTAAGAATCGCATAAACAGCCTTCTCATGACGGCTAAAACTTATGCCACTGTAACTGCTCCCTACAATTGAGGATCTCTTTTTAATCGGCTTAACAAAGCAGGCGTTGACCACCTTTTTGTTCCAATCCAGAAGCACAAGCCCGACAACCCCCTTAAAAATCGGGTCCATTTCCACAAAATACCCATCCATTACCCTTGTTAAGGCATTAAGATCGCGTGTTTTGCCGGGAGCTGCAAGAGATGTTTTGAGTATATTATAATCTCGGATAATCCTCTTCTGAAAAGAACACTCCTTATAATCCAGAATCCGGAGTCCCTTTGAAAACTTCGGGTAGCCCCACAACATGATTCCCAATGAGACGCACAAAAGAATCACTCCGGGGACCATCCATTTCCAGACCCGCCTGTGCCTCTGTTCCAGTTTATGGGCATTTGTCGCGTCCCTGCCCAGAAACAGATAGCCTTGCACATTGTGGCTGTCGTCATAGAGCATGGTCGTACTCGTGGACACGAAACGCCAGCTATCATCAGGATGATGTATCTTAAGGGGTTTTTCCCTGACCGTTCTTGCAGCCTGCAGCTCTGTAATGAACTGCTTATATGAAGCCTGATCCTCGTAAATCTGATCCAGCGACTTATGTCGCATCTGGCTCCAGGTCCGGCCGTACAGCTTTTCCGCAGCCCTGTTCCATGCGAGTATCCGTCTCTCCTTGTCCGTCATTATCACCGCATCAGGCATCTGATCACAAAACTCTTTAAAACCATACATGACGCGCGTGGTGTCACGGAGCCTCATTGCAAGACGCCTGGTGATTTCAGGGGCAATGGCCGGAAACCTGTCAACAAACTGCTGAATCTCGTCACCAGGGACCCGAATCGCTTTCACGTCCAAAAGGGCCTTTGATGTGGCCGACCTCCTTTCATTTAAGAGATATGCCATTTCCCCGAATATCGAACCAGGTTCGGAAATCTCGGAGATCTTCATGGTTCCCTTAACAAGAATTACTTTACCGGAAATGAGTATATAAAGATCAGTAGTCTCATCACCTTCCAAAAAGATGACGTCACCTGAACAAAATTCAACCAGATATTTTTTATTTTCAGGATTATTTATCAGTTCCAGCACAACTCATCTCTCGTAACCGTTCACCAGGGGTACTAACTTACAAAACCCCAGACATGTAAGCTACTTTGGCCCGGCAAGCGGCGGCAAAATCTTCCGGATAATGGCCGTTTATCCAGCGGAGCTGGGCCTCGCTGAATGCCCCGGGGGAATAAGGCAGCTTGGGCATAAAGGAGTAGAGCAGCCTATGGTCGCTGTCAGGTGAATCAAAACGTTTGGAACACTCTATAGAGGTGACCATTTTCGCGCCCATGGCCCCCAGCACCCTCAGACTGATAAACATTGCCCGATCAAGGGCAAAACGAAGCGAAGAATCCGCCTCAATGATATTTCCAACCGGATCCGTGGTCATGAGCTGAAGTTCCCACTGTGAGGTCTGGGCCTTGGGCACAAATACCATGACCCCGTCATCCTCATAGACTATCAGACTGCTCTCCTTTTCCCGGTCACTGTCCATCCTCCTGTTTGACCGAATGGCCCGGATGTAGTCGTCAAAAAAGGGTTGTCCGGTCTGTTTCCGATATTCCATCGCAAAGGCCGCGACCTGATCCCCGCATCCATATGTGTCCATTTCCCTGCCCGCCCCCTCCACCCTCCCATCACTTCCAAAGGCGGGAACTGATGCCGGAATCAATGCAAACTGCTGGTGAATCTGCTGATGCGAGGCATGAAGCCTGTAACGGCTGGGAGCAATATCAAAACCAAAATTCCAGCCCCAAAGAGTGGAGTTGAACCTCAACCGCCCTTCACCGGTGGCCAAGGTGATCCCTTCATAAACCCTGTTTCTCAACTCCTCAAGTTCCGTGGATGTAAGCGGTCGTCTCGTGGCTGGGACCGCTAAGCCCTGTTGCCCTGCCATTCCGACATAAATTCTCTGGTAATAGAGGTGGCGCAGACCGGTCATGTCCGCCATGGTAAGATCACTGAGCCTGTATCGGATCGCATCACTGGCCATATTGGCGGCATAATGGCCCCACGGGATGTAACTGTTCCTGCGCAGGTATTCAAATATATGGCTCTGGTTCTCTTTATCGCTCCATTCGCCGACTATTTCACTCCCTCCCTGCGCGCCGGGTCTCATAACCATCACCTCCTTGTATTCATCAGGGAGTGAATAGTTGTTTGCAATTACATCAAAAAGAAGTTCATTCCTGATCACCGCACTGACACGGCCTGTTGAATCCGTATCGTATTTCAGGCCGATGGGCCTGCCGCCGGAACCGTGTATAAACTCACAGCTCAACTCCGCCATCCGCACCAGGTCAAAAGGATCAGTGGATGTCTGTGCAAGGGCGAGAAGCAACGGCTCCGGCAGGCTCTCAAAAATTCGGTTGATCTTTTCCAACGGAATCTTCTCTTCGCCGAACCATTCCTTTAACAGGCTTGAAAATGAAACCTGCGGCGGTTCGGGAAGTCTGATAGCGGATGGATCAGCCGCTTTTCCGTCAGCCCATCCCCTGGCAATAAAAGTAGTTCCCTTAAACGGGAAGGCATTAGGTATTTCAAAAATCCATTCACCATTCGGCTCATGGACCGGGCCTTCAGGAAAATTGCATTGGTTGTCAACAGGGCTTCCATCAGTAAGCAATCCAAGCTCGCTGATAAAATCCCGCTCCCTTAAATTTTCTACGCGAAAACCAGGCTTATGAATGCCGTAAACGAATTTCCCGGACGGCGAGACACAGGTACGAAGGTCCATTACCAGTAAGTCCCCTTAAAAAAATAAACTATTCAGCGTGATGCCGAAATATAGCTAAACAACACCGAACTCTGGACTGACTCCTTACCCGACAAGAGGCCCGTTGTCAATTAATCGAACACCGTCAAGCCAGGCCCCAAGGAAAATCCTTGTATCCGGCGCCAGGACACTCACTTGTTGCAGGGATACCGGATTACGGAAATCGAGATAATCGAGGTCAATTTCAGAAGGCCATAGGGCCGTAAGTGATTCTTTTAAGGCCGCTGCATCCCTTTCACCTTTTCCGAACATATCACGCGCTTTCATGATTATCCTGTACAGTGTGAGCGCAAGATCCCTCTGGTCAGGTTTCAACCTGACATTACGGCTGCTCATGGCAAATCCGTCCGGCTCCCTCACTGTCGGGCATCCAACCACCTTGATATCCATAAAAAAATCAGCCGCCATTCTGCGAATTACGACAAACTGCTGAAAATCTTTTTCACCAAAATAGGCCAGATCAGGACATACTATGTTAAAAAATTTGAGCACAACGGTCAAGACTCCAGGCAAAAACCGAGGCCGGCTTGCGCCGCACAGACACTCGGACAAAGCACCGGGAACAACAGCGGTCTCCGATCCTTCCTGATAAATATCATTTACATCCGGAAACCATACAAGATCTCCTCCTGCTGCTCCGCACAATTCGAAATCCCTTTCAGAATCTCTCGGGTATGTCTCAAAATCCTCATTCGGTCCGAACTGGTTCGGATTCACAAACACAGAGACAACGGTAAAATTACCGTGATTCCGGGATGCCTCAATCAGACTCTGATGCCCTTTATGGAGAAATCCCATGGTCGGCACAAAACCGATTGTCCTGTTCCGATCCCGCTGTTGTTTCACTATCTCCAGCAGTTCAGACACATTTGAACAAAGGCGGACTGCCATAAATGTACCTCACGACTTGCACGATCCGACGGCTTTTGATGCCCCATGACCGGCTACGTCTGTTCACTCACCCTTTACCTATTACAGTCCCGCACACAAGTTGCCCAGTCTTTGCGAGGCGCAACGCATATCGTGCTTTACCAATCACCTGATCAATTACATCAACACCTTTCCAGGTCAGGTATTGATAATGCCCCTCCTCAATTCCTCCACAGATTACGTGGGTTACATCTTTCTTGACAATCAATCCGCATAATTCTTCACCAGATAGCCTGGAAAGAAGAATTTCACGGGGTTTCCCTTCCACCTTCCCCTTATGAATAATAGCCAAAAGCACTTCTGTTGCGAGATCGAACCTGGGGGCAATCCAATCGCCTTGCAATACCAGAAGTATTCTCATCTCTCTATTTAAATTCTTCAACTTATTGATGCTCTCGCAAAAAGTATTGGGATGACGACGCCATCAACTTATTCCGTGCTGTTTCATTTTACGCCACAAGGTGCTTCGTCCCCAGCCGAGTTCCTTTGCGGCTGCTCCTTTCTTACCCTTGCAGAATAAAAGAGTTTCCATGATCATATTTTTTTCCGTTCCCTTCCAGTTATCCGCAAAAATCGTGTTCCTATCTTCGGATAGTCGTCGAAGGATTTGTTCTCCATCGGTCTTTTCAACTTTTGTGCCCTTCTCTGATGGTGACGACAAAGAAGGGAAACGAATATTGTCCGACAAATACTCAGGGGTAATTTTTTTCTCGGGGCACATATTGGCGGCACATTCAATAATATTGCTGAGTTCTCTGACGTTTCCAGGGTAGCTGTAATCCATAAGTAAGCTTAGTGCAGGAGCGGTAAAGCCTTGAATCACTTTTTTAAGTTCAACGGCGAACTTCTGCAAAAAATAATCGGCAAGCAGCTTAACATCTCCCTGTCTATCGCGCAAAGGCGGCACGTGTGCTCTGAGCACATTTAATCTGAAATAGAGATCTTCCCTGAATTTTTCCTCTTTGATGAGATTATCGAGATTCCAATGAGTCCCGGCAATCACTCGAACATCCACCTGTACTTTTTTCGAACTTCCCAAAGGGAAAAATTCCTTGTCGTCAAGCACCGTAAGCAATTTGACCTGGAGTGGCAGAGGAAGATCCCCGATTTCGGTAAGAAATAACGTTCCCCCTTGGGCGAGCCGAAACATGCCGGGTTTGTCTGTATGTGCTCCGGTAAATGCTCCACGGACGTGGCCAAAAAGTTCGGATTCCAACAAAGCCCCCGGCAGGGCGCCACAGTTAACTTTTATAAAAGAATACGCAGCCCTATCAGATCCGTCATGAATAGCTTGGGCCAAAAGGTCTTTGCCGGTCCCTGTCTCGCCCGTTATCAGGAGTGTTGCGTCAGTACGCGACAGGACCGGTAAAAAATCCAGCAGGTCCTGGATTGCTTTGCTGTGTCCACGAATACCAAACGAACGGATCTCCCCACCGTAATGTTCGTCCAATTTTTTCAAAAATGAAATATCTTCAATAAAGCAGAGCACACAGGATTGAGTATCACCCCCCGCAAAAGGAGTAACGGTAATGCGGACAGGCATCTTTTTTCTGGTAGCGCTGATGATATCTGTTTCAACTATTGCCGGTTCCCTTGTCAGGGCAACCTTGTCAATCGGGTTATTTTTTTTCGGCAGACTGCTTCTCAAAACAAAACGCGCGGAAATACCGACCACATCTTGATTCTTGTACCCTGAAATAACCTCTAAATAATCATTCATGCAAAGCAGGTTGCCGGCAACATCAATCAACGCAATTCCATGAGGTATACAATTGATAAAGGGCAGCACGTCAGCTCGTTTTAATGTTGATCGTTTCATTTTGTTTTATTTAATTGTTTTTTTGCCTTTTCGCTCGCAAAAAGTATTGGGATGGCTAAGCAAAAAGTGATATACAAGGCGTAGTAATTTTTCAAATTCGCGACCTATATAATGGTATTCGAGTGGCTGAAAACAGCTACGCCCCGCAGGAAGTGCCCTTGGGGTACGACGCCATAAACAAAAAAATCATGAAAGACTATTACAAACTGCTCGGAGTGTCGGAAAACGCGACACAGGAACAGATCAAAAAGGCATACCGGACCCTGGCTCTCAAATGCCACCCGGATCTCAATCAGAACGATCCGAAGGCTGCGGAGCGTTTCAAGGAAATCGCAGAGGCCTATGGAGTGCTGACCGACCCGGCCAAACATGCTGAGTACAATCGCTTTCAAAGCGGCGGAGCACGAAAGATGAAATCCGGTCCTGGATTCGATTATTCCCAGGAAGAAATACTCCGGGATCTTTTCAATAACCGAGGTTTCCAACAGGTCTTTCAGGAACTTTTCAAAGAATTTGAAAAGTCGGGGGTCCGTTTTGACCAGCGTTTTTTCAACGACGTCTTTTTTGGCGGCCGCGGTTTTGTCTTTGGAGGTTTCTTTGTCTTTGGACCGTTCGGATCCATACGTTCAGGGATCAACAGACCGCGAACCATGATCAACAAAGGGCGGCCAAAGCCAGGACAAATCAAGCCGAGGTCAATTTTAAAACAAATCGGACAAAAAATCACCAACCTTCTGGATGGAGACAAAAAGGCCCTGCCCGGTGGAGAGTGGAACAAATCAACAACTTGTAATGATGATATAAATTACAAACTCACTATATCACATCAGGCCGCCTTAGACGGAACCGAGGTGAAAATCCGTATCGATCAGGGAAAAGGAGCAAAAAAATTGCTTGTGAAAATCCCGCCGGGAACCCGGCCGGGCACACGTCTGCGCCTCAAAGGGAAAGGCAGACGTTGCGGCAATAGGCAGGGAAATCTCTACATTACGGTTAACGTGAAGTGAACACGAATCTCATGAGATGGATTGTTTTGGCAAAAAGATGTGAGAATTGATGGTGTCGCAAAAAAAATAAGCGATCACAGATGTGATGCCTGTGATCGCTTATCCCCAAAGAGGTCTTAAACAATATCGCGTATTATGGGACAGTTATAGAAGCGCTTGTTTCAATATCCTATGTCGTTCCGTTAACCTCAACAGTATCCACTGTAAAGGTGAATGTGCCAACAGCATTTTTCACTGGATCCGAGTCAAATATCGCTAGTCCACCGGCGGTTGTTTCCCCTGAGGCCGTACCATCTGTTAGCCCATTCCAATAACCTAATACCGAGGCATTTGAGACCGGCAAGTTACCAGCGTCAACAATGGTCACTTCGGCTGTTGCAAAAGTGTACCAGCCATTCAATTTTTGAGGTTCTCCATACTATGCATTAAATTCTACAATTGGAGCAGTTGGGAGTATTGATTTCGTGTTTTTTGAAACCAATTATAAATTTGTAAATAGGTCAATAAAACTTGAACCTACA
>DAOVYS010000185.1 GCA_030635485.1 Pseudomonadota bacterium
GCGAACCTTAAAAGAGATTTTGAGGTAACGCAGGTGGCTGACCTGCGAATGATCACAGATAAAGACCGTTGTCCGGAATGCAGCGGAGAACTCGGATTGACACGCGGAATCGAGGTCGGCCACATTTTCAAACTCGGCACAAGTTACAGCGAGGCGTTAAAGGCCGTATTCCTCGACGACCATGGACGAGAAACCCCCTTTATAATGGGCTGTTACGGCATAGGAGTGAGCCGGACGGTGGCCGCTGCCATAGAACAGAACCACGACAAGGACGGCATAAAATTCCCGCTGCCCATTGCGCCGTTTCAGGTGATCGTCTTAAACCTCTCCACCAGAGATGAAAAAATCACCAAGGCGGCTGAAACCCTTTATGAAGATCTCAAAAAGGAATCAGTGGAAACGCTTCTTGACGACCGGGATGAACGTCCGGGAATCAAGTTCAAGGATGCCGACCTGATCGGCATCCCATACAGGATAACCGTAGGCAGAAATTTTGCCGAAAAAGACCTTGTCGAAATAAAAAAGAGAGCTGACGGAGAGAGCATCGACCTTCCACTAGATGAAGCTGTATCCGGATTGTCCAAAATGATCGGGGATGAACTGAAAGTCCATCACAGATCCTAACCGCAGCGGAGTTTGACAAGACCCTTCATGCAGACAATAACCGACCTTATAGAACATGCCGGGAAGCACATAACCGACGTGGACCTTGCCCCGCTGCAAAAGGCCTACGACTATGCCGCCAAGATTTATGCGGACAAGACCCTCTACTATACCAGACGACCCTATATCTCGCACCCTCTGGCAGTCTCGTACATTCTCACAAATATGCAGCTCGACCTTCCAACACTGATGGCCGGTCTGCTGCATGGTGTTCTCAAAGAACCCACCACTTCATCGGAACAGGAACTGCAGGAATTGTTCGGCAAGGATGTGGCCACAATCGTATGCGGCACATCGAGAATCACCAATGTGAAGTTCAACAGCGCAATAGCCTATCAAGCCGAAAACATCAGAAAGATGCTGCTGGCAATGTCATCCGACATCCGCGTTCTGCTCGTCAAACTGGCTGATCGTCTGCATGACATGCAGTCTCTAAAACACGTCCCAACTATCCTGCAAAAGGAGATCGCAAGGGAAACCCTGGATCTGTATGCGCCTCTTGCAAGCCGCCTCGGCATCGATTGGATGAAACGGGAATTGGAGGATCTGGCCTTTGCCTACCTCCATCCGGAAGAATATGCCGACCTGACCACGCGGATCAAGACCACAATGCGTGACCGCACGCTTTACGTGGAAGAGGTAAAAAAGCTGCTCTATAAGCATCTGGCAAAATACAGTCTCACATCCTGCCGGATTCTCGGCAGACCGAAACACCTATTCAGCATCTACAGAAAACTTATCGCACAGGACATACCCTTAGACAAGGTTTACGACAAGGTCGCATTTAGAATTATCGTAAATGACATTAGTGAATGCTATGAAGCGCTGGGCGTGGTCCATTCCCTGTGGGGGCCGGTTGACGGACGATTTAAGGATTTCATCAATAAGCCAAAGGCCAATATGTACCAATCCCTTCATACTTCGGTAGTAGGCCCGCACGGCGAATTCATGGAAATTCAGATCCGAACAAAGGAAATGGACAAGATCGCCAAGGAGGGTATTGCGGCGCATTGGGCTTACAAGGAAAAGACGGCTGTCTCAAAAAAGGATGCCAGGCTCTTTAAGTGGCTGAAACAATTGGTCCATTGGTTGCAAGAGCTTAAAGACCCCAAGGAATTCCTCGATGCGGTCAAAGGTGAATTGAACCACGCTGAAATCTACGTCCTTACTCCGGCAGGCGAGGTAAAGGAATTCCCCAAAGGCAGCACACCGCTTGATTTCGCCTATTCCATCCACACGGAGGTGGGAAATCGATGCACCGGCGCCAAGGTGAACGACCGAATCGTGCCATTGAAATACAAGCTGAAAAACGGTGACCTTTTAAAAATTATCACCTCTCCCAGCCAGAAACCAAACCGCGGATGGCTCTCCATGGTCAAGACCAGCCGCGCTAAAACCAGAATACGTCAATGGCTGAACAGAGATAAACAGGAAAGCAGCCTGGTTGTCGGTCATGAGATAGTTGAAAAGGAACTCAAGAAACACGGCCTGAGTGTGAAACGGATCCTCAAGGCAGGACAGTTTAAAGGTATTCTTAACACACTGTCCTGCAATTCCTTAAACGACCTGATTATTAAACTGGGTTCCGGAAAAATTACAGCCAAGGCCTTTTCAAAGGCGCTCAGACATGAAAACATCCTTAAAGACGAGCAGCCATTGGTCGATGAATCGACAATTGCCAAGGATCTTGAACCAATCAGAAAAAAAGGCGGTGCCGCGCCGCAAAAGAGCCAGGGCATCAAGATAGACGGCATCGATAACGTACTGACCAGAATCAGCAACTGCTGCATGCCGGTGCCTGGGGATGATGTAATGGGATTTATAACTGCCGGCCGGGGCATATCCATCCACAAGGTCAGCTGTCCCAATTTTCAGGCCACTGACCCGCAAAGACGGATTGAAATAGAGTGGGGAAACGACACAGAAGCCACGCACCGGGCTCAGATCCAAATTATAGCCGGTGACCAGAAGGGATTCCTGGCCACTCTCAGCAATACTATTACGTTAAATAACGCAAATATAGTGAACGTAACCGCTCACACATCCGCATCAAAAATTGCCGTACTAAATATGGTCGTGGAGGTCAAGGACCTGAGCCACATCTCCACACTGCTCAGGAAAATCAGAGAGATTGACGGGGTCATGGAAGCAAGAAGGAGGTAACCGGAGCCTAACCGGTGTCCGTTCGGGAATGTAACATTTTCAGACGAGGGGCTGGGGGGCGGCACAACCTGTAAGCGGTCACAGGCGCAGCAGATACACCACGCAAGGGGTCTAAAGGCATGATCAGTCCAATCCGCCATAGCTTATAAAACTATGCTGGTTGGACTGATCACACACAGATGCGGTGTCTGTGGCCGGCTTTTAATCAGGCAGGCTTAGCCACAGCGCCTGAACGAATACAGCTGGTACACACGCGTACGTGTTTTGAATTGCCGCCTCCCGTGGCCATCCTTACCCTCTGCAGATTAGGCAGCCACCGGCGCCGGGTCTTGTTGTGGGCATGGCTGACATTATTTCCGGTTGCCGGTCCCTTACCACATATTGCACATACTTTTGACATGATATGACTCCTTATACCTTAAAGAACTACTCATCCGGTAAAACCGGCATTGAGTAGTATCCGACTTTTTCACAAAAATTTTTTTTAGGGGACCAAGATATATACATCTTACTCTTAATGGTGGCAAGTTTTTTTACAAAAAAAGTAAAAGTTCGCCGGTGGTGAACTTTTACTTCCAGGATGTGTCACACACATAGTCCATAGTCCTGATCAACTATTACAAAAAAAAGAATATCTGTGCCTTTTGCCATACGGAATAGGAGCTATAGCTCCCCCTTTTTTTTATTGACACCCCGTCTGATAGCGTGGTAGCAATGCCTGTTCCGATATCACCGTCAGTTAACCCGATCATGGGTCCGACAAAAGTCGCCGGATCGCAAACCAGTTGCCACGTCAGCGGTCACATGCGCCGCATCTGTACAGACTCATGGCAGGAGTAAATACAAAAGTCTATCGGTATGAAAAAAGAAAAGAATACAATCTGGCTCTTTTTTTCCTCAGTCAAACTGGCTCTGTTCACTTTGATCATTCTGGCCATTGCCTCCATCATCGGCACGGTCATTCAACAGAATCAATCTCCCGAATTTTATGTCAAGCAATTCGGTTCCAGTACAGCAAAACTATTCCAAATACTGGATATTCCCCACATGTACGACTCCTGGTGGTTCATATCCCTTCTGGTACTCCTCAGCCTGAACCTGATAGTCTGTACACTTGACCGTTTCCCTTTCCTGTGGAGGATGGCAACCCGGGACAACCTTGCAACGCCCTATGAAACACTGAAAAAAATGGTCTTTAAAAAGACTTTCTTTACCAAATCGTCCCCGAGCGAGATCGCCGACACCGTGGACTCGATTATGGAAGACAGCGGATGGCTGCCTGAAAAAACGTACAGTAAAAAAGACGGGACCCTATTTTTTTCTCAAAAAGGCCGCTGGACCAGACTGGGTCTGATTGCGATACATGTAAGCATCCTGGTAATCTTTATGGGCGCAATGATCGGTAAAATCCTGGGATACAAAGGCGGCCTGATGCTTCCGGAGACAAACACATCAGACCACATTTACCAATACGGCACGAACAAGAAACTGCCGCTCGGTTTCGAGATTCGATGCGACCATTTTCAGATATCCTATTATGACAATGGTTCTCCAAAGGAGTACCGGTCGGAGCTGACCATCCTTGAAAATGGTCAGGAGGTCAAAAAGACCTCGATTGTGGTCAACGATCCTCTGAACTACCGTGGATTTACTTTTTACCAGTCCAACTTTCAAGCGATTGAGGGTCAGTTCACGGCCCACATCCGGAATGAAAAGACAAATTCAGAACTGACTTTCCGTTTGCGGGCCGGCAAGGAAACAGCCTGGGAATCCGAAGGCATTACTTTTGGCATCATCAATATGATGGGGCCTATGATGGGAGGGAAATACAGGTATAAAATCTGGTTCTCGGACAACAAGGCCGAGTCTGTCGAATTCTGGATAGACGGAAGCGCCACGGCAAGAATTGAAAGACCGGACACCTCATATTCTTTCACTGTAAAACAGCGCTATGCAACCGGGTTGCAGATCGCAAAAGATCCGGGAGTATGGTGGGTCTACACCGGCTGCTTCATGATGCTGGCAGGCCTCTACATCGTCTTCTTCCTTTCCCACCGCAGGGTATGGGTACATATTGGAAAGGACGGTGAACAGACCAGAATCCTGGTCTGCGGATCCGTGAATAAAAATAAAATCGATTTTGAAAAAAACTTCCAAAAATTGATCGAACAATTCGAGCAGAGTGATAATCTGAATCTTTCCTAAGGACCAACATGACCAGTTCACAGCTTCTGACCTATTGTACCTTCACATATCTTATTGCTTCAATTCTTTATGTCGCTGTTTTCCTCTTCCGTGCCCACAAAATTGGAATAATCGCCACTATATTTACGGTAGCGGGCTTTCTCATGCAGACTGCGGGCATAGGACTCAGATGGGTGGAATCATATGACATGGGTTATGGCCATGCTCCGCTGACCAACATGTACGAATCCCTGGTCTTTTTTTCCTGGTCAATCATCCTGTTCTATCTTGGGCTTGAACTGAAATTCAAAAACCGGATCATCGGCGCGTTTGCAACCCCGTTTGCCGTCGCAAGCATGGCCCTTGCCTCTCTAGGGATGCCTGATGAAATCAAACCACTCGTTCCGGCCCTTCAGAGCAACTGGCTTATAGTGCACGTAATAACCTGCTTTATCGGTTATGCCGCCCTGACCGTTGCCTGCGGACTTGGAATCATGTATCTCTTGAAATCCTACAGCGGAAAGCCTGCGGCTCAATCGGGCAATTCGGCAAGTCTCATCGGCTCGCTGCCGGATCTAAAGGTCATTGACGACATCACCTACAAATCCATAATATTCGGTTTCCTCTGGCTCAGTGCAGGCATAATCACAGGCGCCAGCTGGTCCAATTCCGCATGGGGCACAGACTGGA
>DAOVYS010000207.1 GCA_030635485.1 Pseudomonadota bacterium
CACCAAACCGTTTCAACTGGAGGAGGTTCTTGCACGGGTCAGAACCCACCTGACCATCCAACAACTTCAACGCGCCCTCAAGGAGGAAAAAGAACGGTTTAAAGGCTTGTCCAACGCCACCTTCGAAGGGATTCTGATGTACGACCGAGAACGGATTGTAGAGGTTAACCAGTCACTGGAACGTATGTTCGGATTTTCCCGCAAAGAGCTGATAAAACACAATGTATTCGATCTGTTGACACCGGAATACCGTTCGCTCGTGGAAGAACTGATGAGTTCGGAAGCGGGGCAGGTTTATGAGACTCAAGGCCGGAGAAAAGACGGGACCATCATTCCATTGGAAATCCAGAATCGACCCATTCGTTATCAGGGACGGCCTCTACAGGTAATGGCCTTGCGAGATATTTCATGGCGCAAAACCCTGGAACAGGAGACACAACAGTTGACGTCGGAAAACCTCATTCTGAAAGCGTCTTTCAGTAAGAGGGATCATTTGGGGCTGCTGATCGGCCGGGGACCGGCCATGCAGAAGGTATACGAACGACTGTTAAAAGCCGCCGTTACGGATGCACCGGTAATTATCTATGGCGAGACCGGTGCGGGTAAGGAACTTGCCGCCCGAACCATCTGGCAGTTGAGCGAGAAGTATACCAAAGTTTTCATTTCCGTAAATTGTGCCGCCATTCAGGAACCGCTGTTTGAATCGCAGTTTTTCGGGTATCGAAAAGGGGCTTTTACCGGTGCCACGCATAATGAACCCGGATATTTTGATCAGTCAAAAGACGGTATCCTTTTTCTGGATGAAATCAGCGAATTGAGTCCTGCCATGCAGGCAAAGCTTCTTCGGGTTTTGAATAATGGTGAATTTGCGCCGGTGGGCGCCACAAAATCCCGAATTGCAAATGTACGTGTTGTCGCTGCCTCCAATCAGCCGCTTCGGTCCATGGTGGCAAACGGACAATTTCGTGAAGACTTGTTCCACCGGCTGAATGTCATCACCGTTGACATGCCGCCGCTGCGTCAGCACATAGAAGATCTGCCGCTCCTGATCTCGCATTTCCTCACTCTTCTGGGCCCTAAGGACGAAACTATTCGAGAACTGCCGGATGAAATCATCGACCGGTTCAAAGAATATGACTGGCCAGGCAATGTTCGGGAGCTGGCCAATGAAGTACGGCGCTACATTGCCATGGACGAGGTGGAACTGCACTCCCCTTATTCCTCAGGGGCTGAACTGCCCGATAAATCTGCGCTCGGGCTGCCGTTAAGTGAAAAGATGACGGCCTTTGAACGCCGGCTCATTGCTGATGTTTTAACCGGCGTGGATGGGAATCGTGTGAAGGCATCCGAACAACTCCGGATTCCACTGGCCACTTTGTATCGAAAAATCCAGAAATACGGACTGTAGCCGGTGTTTCGGTTCTGCCTTTTTTTTCTGATCATAACCGGATGTCCGGCCCTGGTCTTTGCCCAAGCGCCGGTTGTTCTGACGGATAGTCAGGATAACTATCGCCTGGGACGAATGCTGGAATATCTGGAAGATCCGGAGGGCACCCTGACCATGGATGATGTCATTTCACCTGAAATTTCGTCCGGATTTGTCCAAAGCCGGACCAACGTGCCTAGTTTCGGTTTTACAAAATCTGCCTATTGGATTCGGATTCATTTTCGAAATCATGCCGCCAGTACCACGGATTGGCGACTGGTGCTCGAATTTCCCAACATGAATGATGTAGCATTCTATCTCCCTCGTGTTGACGGGACCGGCTTTGATGTCACCCGCACGGGCACGAGCCATCCCTTTGCCTCCCGCGATATACCCTATCATCGTTTTGTGTTCAGTGTCCCTTTATCGCCTGGGACCGATCAAACCGTTTACTTTCGGTTTAAAAATGACTGGGCCATGACCTTTCCCCTGACCCTCTGGTCCGCGGACGGATTTATGCGATATACCCAGCGGGATTTTATGCAGCTCGGACTGGTCTATGGCGCAGTTCTCCTGTTGATCATGTATAACCTGTTTCTCTGGCTGGCACTGCGGGAGCATAACTATGGATATTATATCGGCGTGTTAACCTGCATGCTCCTGGGTCAGATCGTATATGAGGGAATGGCCGGGCAGTATTGGTGGCCGGATTCCCCACATTGGACCAACCTGGTGCTTATTCTCTTTTTTCCCGTGATTTCCATCCTCGGTATGATGTTTGCCGTCTCTTTTCTGGACACCCGAAAACGCGCACCGGTGGGACACTTCGTGATTGTAGGGTTTATAGGGGGCTGGGGGCTCATTATGATACTGTTGCCATTTGTCGATGCAGGCGGACTGGTTCGGGTGACCTTGCCGCTGCGCCTGGTCAACAGCCTGGTTTTTACCAGTATCAATTATCTCATCTGGCGGCGAGGCTATCGACCGGCCCGCTATTTCTTTCTGGCCTGGCTGATGACCGCCATGACTTTTATACCGTTTGCAATGATGCGACTTGGTATGATACCGAATTTTTCACTGGCAGAGCAAGGCCTTCGCTTTGGCATGATTGTAACCGGATTGTTTTTTTCTTTCGCCCTGGCGGACCGCATACAGACCTTGCGGCAGGAAAAAAACTCTGCCCAGAATCGGTTCCTTACAGCCTCAAAAACCATGGAAACGATGATCAAAAAACAGAATATACTGCTGGAAAAAAATGTGCAGCAGCGAACAATGGAATTACAAAAGGAAATTCACGAACACCGGGAAACAGAGAGTCAGTTGCAGCGCGCCAAGGAAAAGGCGGAAGCGGCCAACCAGGCCAAAAGCCGGTTTCTTTCAATGATGAGCCATGAACTCCGAACACCCTTGAATGCCATTCTGGGGTACGCACAATTATTGCAACGCAAAACATCAAGAGAATCTTTGGATTCTACCGGTCTGAAAACCATCGAACATAGTGGCCACCATTTATTGCAGCTTATTGAGGATTTGCTGGATCTTGCGAAAATCGAGGCCCAAAAAATAGAACTGGTCCCGGCACCGTTTTGCCTGCCGGAGCAGTTGGAGATATTGGCGGATATGATTCGCCTGCGCGCCAATGAAAGAGGACTGGATTTTCGATGGAAACCGTCTTCCGATATTCCGATGATGGTTCTTGGAGATGTCAAACTCCTCCGCCAGGCGCTGCTCAACCTGCTGGGCAATGCCGTGAAATTTACACAACAGGGAAATGTGACACTGGATGTCTCCCAAAATACTGAAAATAAGCTGCGATTCTCCATCCGGGATACCGGGCCCGGTATTGCCGGGGATCAGATTGAGCAAATTTTTACGCCTTTTATGCAAATTAAAGAAGCCGGACAGAATACCGGGGGCATCGGTCTGGGCCTGACCATCAGCCGGTCGTTGCTGCGGGCAATGGGTGCTGAACTGCATGTTACAAGTGCTGTGGGTGAGGGGAGCACCTTCTGGTTTACCCTGACCCTGCCGGAGGTTGAAAACAAAACATTATTGTCTCCCGGGGCGAATCGGGAAATTGTAGGCATCCGAGGCAATCCGCCGCGAATCCTTATCGTGGACGATTGCATGGATAATCGGTTAATGCTGCGCCATTGTCTGAAATCGACGGGATTTTTGATTTCAGAAGCCGAAGATGGTAAGCAAGCCCTTGTGCGTGCGGAAAAAGAGATCCCCGACCTTGTCTTGATGGATCTTATGATGCCGGTGCTCGACGGATTTGAAACCACCCGGCGGATGAGGCGGTCATCGAATCTCACCCACCTGAAAATTATCATCATGACAGCCAATGCCGCTGTTGACCCTGAAAATCTTATAACTGAAATCGGCTGCGACGCGGTAATCACCAAACCGATCCAAACCGATCTCCTGGTGAAACAACTGGGCCGCCACCTGAGTCTTGAATGGGTTTATGAGGATTTGGAGATCATGCATTCCGCTGAAACCCCGATCATTATTCCACCGTCATCGGACCTGGAAACGCTTCGAAATCTCGCCGCCATGGGCGCATATACGGAAATCCAGGAAGAGCTGACGCGGTTGCGCCGGCAAAACCCTGAAGCTGAACCCTTTGTGGCGCATTTGCTTGGATTGCTGAACCGGTTTCAATTCGACGCCATTTCGAAATTTCTCGGACCTGAATGATCAGTTATTAGTTGTCAGTTATCAGTTATCAGTGTTCAGTTTTCAGTTACTGAACACTGATAACTGAACACTGATAACTTACTGATAACTGATAATTGATTCTCATTATTGATAACGCCAATGAAATCTTATCATATCAAATGGTTGTATCAACAACCTATCCATTGAGCATTCTCAAAACTGAGAAATTTATCGTCTTGAAAACCATTCTCCCCCCCTTTGATTTTCCCTCCTTTTTCCGAAAATCGATTTAAATTTATAATTTTGTCTTTTAAATCAATGGGGTAGTTATTTTCCCGTCACGGAATCTGTCCTGTTTTTGAGGTTGGCATTGTTTTTGCTTTAGTTAGGTTGCATCGTACTGGCAAACAATCCTCTTAGCTTTCAAACAAATGCAAAAATGTAACCTTTTAAAAAGGAGGTGGTGTCGCTTGATTGTATTGAGTTTGTAAAGTTCATTCAGATATTCCGGAATGTTTTTAACTTTTTCACAGAGCCGCTAACAATAAGGAAGGAAAGATTATTATGAAACAAATGTATAGTATTTTTAAAATCTTAACTCTTTCCATACTGATTACACTATCCTTTTCACAAGTTGCAATATCAGGGGATTATAATGATGACGGCATGTCAGACATAGCCTTTTACAACCCGGGAACCCCATGGGAAACGCTACCTATCCTCTTTTCAAACGGTGACGGGACGTGGAATGCCACAAACCGTCCAGCGCCCACGTTGGCCCATAGTCTTGGCGCCATCGCGGTACCAGGGGATTATAATGATGACGGCATATCAGACATAGCCTTTTACAACCCGGAATCCGGATGGGCAACGGTACCTATCGTCTTTGCAATCGGAGACGGGACGTGGAATGCCACAAACCATTCAGCGCCCACGTGGGCCCATAGGAGTGGCGCCATCGCGGTTCCAGGGGATTATAATGATG
>DAOVYS010000176.1 GCA_030635485.1 Pseudomonadota bacterium
CAATCTTATCAGAGCATACAACATCAATGCCGAGTTTGCCAAATCGATAGCCCCAAAAAAGTCAACATACTTCCAAACACTAATGACTATGAAAGGCTGCCGGTAAAGATTACCACCGGAAACATTCACCAAAACAAGGCAGTACCAAAATTTATGCCTGCTTCCGTGAAGCTATGATCACCGAATATCGTCCCATTCATATGGACATCACCAGAATAGGCTCAACAACCTACTCCAACTCCCCAGACAACTCCTTCTCCAAATATCTGCTCCAATCATCGCAGTAGCTTCAGCTTCCCGCCTGTAAATCTAATGATATGGCCGTTGTGTGTTAGCTTCCCTCCATACGTAAACGTCAATTAAACACCACTTGGTTGGGTGGGGATAATCATATTATCATTTAGCCCGGACCGTGCCGTACATGATTGATGAGTTGTTCGGCCCCACAAAATCATGCCTTTTGATATCACTAATGCCGGCATTCTTCAGCATAGATTCCAGCTCCTCTTCCGAATAAGAACGTCCGTCCGGGTTGTTGACCAGCATATTTAATGAAAAAAGGGCCGGAAATTCCGGACCATCCTTGGTGTTATCAAGGATAAAGTCGTGGATCATGATCAAGCCGCCCGGTTCCATAGCGGCGACCGTCTTATCTATAATTGTCTTGCATTCCTCCGGCCCATGGCTATGTAGAATATGCGAAAGCCAGGCAACGTCATATGGACCTCCGATAATGGAATCAGTGTTGAAGTCTCCTCCTATAAATTCGATCCGCTCTGCAAGCCTGAACTTTTCAACTGTTTGTAATGCAAAAGGCCCTGTTGTATGGTGGTCATAAATGACAGCGGAAAGCCCTGGATTAGCGAGACAAAAATGTATGGCATATGTTCCAGGCCCTCCTCCCAAATCAAGCAGGCGACGGCGTCCGCTAAGATCAACCTGGGAGACGAGCCCCGGGGCAATCCCCATTGCCAGGTTGAACATGCCCATTAGAAAACTTTCCCGCTCAATATCTTCTCCGTACGAACGTTTTTTTACCGGACAGCCGGTTTTGACTGCGTCATGAAGTTGTGACCAGCCATCCAGTATATGGTGATGGTGAAGTATTATATGGCCGATATGTTTAGGCGAATTACTGGAAAGAAATTCAGCGGCGCAGGCCCCATTGACATAATAATCATCCTCCTTGATCAGGAGACCCATGGCTGAAAGCGCATTCAGCAGGTACTCTGTGCCGCGTTCGTCAGCCGCTATTTTCACCGCAATCTCACTCAGGCTCATACGGCCTTTATCAAGCTCTGTAAAAATACCGAGCCTTACTCCCGCCTGCAGGCAGCATCCTCGCCAATAACCACTTGAGGTGCTTAACAATTCACCAACCGTCCAATCTTTAGGCCCTGCCATTCTTACTCTCCTTATCTTGTCCGTACATCAAGACGGATCAATCCGTTGTCTATAGCCTTTTCTTTAAGTACTGTGATGAATTTATTGCAAATTAGTTTATTATTCCAGAAAAAATGTAAAAACTCACCAATGAATCAGATCAGTTCAACCCACATGCCCGTTCTTTCGCTTCCTGCTGTTCCCTGTAATTTTCATGGAGAAAAACTTTAATATTTGGCATACTTAAAAAAAATCAGGACGAACAAGACAATCCATAAAACAGGAAAAACCATATGAACATTGCATTTCTTCGGAGAGCAATCAAAATTGCGGAGGAAAAATCTAAATCCGGTATCAACGGCCCATTCGGGGCCGTGGTTGCAAGAGGTGACGAAATTTTGGGCGAGGGCTGGAATCAGGTAGTGGAGAACAACGACCCCACAGCGCACGCGGAAATCGTTGCAATCAGAAACGCATGCTCGTGCAAGGCCGATTTCCGGCTACAAGAGTGCACGATTTACTGCAACTGCGAACCCTGTCCCATGTGTCTGTCTGCAATCTACTGGGCCAGGATACCTGAGATCGTTTATGCCTGCACACGGGATGATGCGACCGATGCAGGCTTTGACGATGCACTTATATATGATGAAATCGGCAGCGCATGGAATGATAGATCGATCAAGCGCATTCAGGCAGAACGGGAAACAGGGAAAAAGGTCTTTCAAAAATGGCTGGCCAATCAGGACAGGATCAATTACTAACCATTATGGAAACAACGAAATATTTTCTCACCATCCTGATCCCTCTTCTGATCATCATGGATCCATTGGGCAACCTACCCTTTTTTCTTCTATTTACAAAAGAAAACAGTGAAAGCGAGCGGAGAAGACTGGCGGCCATGGCCCCTGCCGCGGCAGCGGCTATCCTTCTTTTTTTCGGACTGACAGGCGATTTTATTCTACGCTTTATCGGAATCAGCCTTCCCGCATTTCAATTGGCAGGCGGTTTTATTTTCTTCATCTATTCACTCCAGATGCTACGTCTTATTCCAAGCGGAATCAAAACCAGCGAGGAAGAGGAGGAAGAAGGAATTTCCAAGGAAAATGTAGCCCTGGTGCCGCTTGCAACGCCCCTGTTGGCCGGACCGGGAGCAATAACCGCTGTGCTGGCATGGCGGCACAGCCAGGGAACTTCCCTTGCCCTTCCCATGCTGATTGCGGCAATACTGACCTCATGTCTGATCGTGTATATAGTCTTTCGCTTTGGAGAACGGATCCGCAAAATGCTGGGCGTGGGAGGCATCCGGGTGGTAACCCGCCTGATGGGGCTGCTATTGGCGGTTATCGCAGCGGAATTCATCATCAACGGACTGCGACAGATTTGATGTAAGAGACAAATTGTCGAAACTTTTTACAAAATTTTCAAAATTGCCGGAACAAAATAGATTTATGTTATGAAAAAATGTTCAAAATGCAGCTACAGAAAAAGAATCGATAATATCAAAGAAGAGCCTGGTTATGCGATCGTAGGCAACATGAACGTGGGCAAATCCACATTCTGTTCCCGACTATGCGGACATAAAACCGAAAGCATTAATATGCCGGGCACCACTATTTCCATAAAAAAATTCAAGTCAAAGAGTAATGAGATCACTTTTTTTGACATGCCGGGCATCTGTTCCATGTTTGCGCTCAGCGAGGACGCGCGTGTCTCACGGGACCTGCTGCTGTTTCCCGAAAGAACGGGAGAGGTACGTGGAATTATCGTGGTGGCCGATGCCAAGCACGTGAAGCGCTCCATTGCCATTGCGCTTCAGTACAGTGAGTTCGGACTGCCCATAATTCTTAACGTCAACATGATCGACGAGGCGGTATCACGCGGAATAGATATTGACTATGAAAAACTGTCCAGCCTCCTGGGTATTGAGATTTCCCAAACCGTGGCAAGTGACGGGATAGGGATTTCAAAGATGGTTTCAAAACTTAAGTCCATCCAGCCTCGCTCGACACAGATCTCTTACCCTAGAAAGATAGAGCGGTTTGTCGCCCTTACAGCCAAACTATTTGGATCAGGTTCTATTAATCCGTCACGGGCCTTGGGTCTGCTTCTGTTAGCCCGTGACCGATCAGCCCGGGAATACGTGATCGAAAAATTCGGCCACTCCATGATGGAACAACTGAATCACCTGGTTGATGAATACCATGAAGCTGAACCTGTAGAGGCCAGAATCGTTCTTGCCGATCTATACTTTAAAGAAGCGGAAAAGATCACAAAGCAGGTGGAGCGTATTGATCCGCCCTCAAAGAGCCCGTTCCTTGTAAAATTCGGAGACTGGTGCACCAGGTTTTCCACAGGCATTCCAATCGCACTTGGCATACTCGTTCTCATGTACTACTTTGTCGGATCTTTCGGCGCGACCTTTCTGGTAGACACCATAAACGGCGTTATCTTCAACCAATTCCTGATACCCATTACCACAAAACTGATAGAACCCCTGCCAAGTCCGTTTTTTCGGGACATGATCATTGATCCTGATTTCGGCATACTTCCAACCGGGATATTCCTGGCCCTGGGCCTTGTGTTACCTGTACTCTTCTGCTTTTACATCGCATTCGGGATACTGGAAAATTCAGGATATCTTCCAAGGCTTTCGATTCTTTTAAACAAATGGTTCAGAATGATGGGACTGAACGGCAAGGGTGTGATTCCGCTCGTTATGGGCTTTTCATGCGTCACCATGGCAATTCTGACTACGAGGATGCTGGATACGAAAAAGGAGAAGAATATTGCGACACTTCTCCTGCTTCTTGGCATGCCGTGCGCCCCGCTCCTGGCAGTTATGCTGATTGTTCTGGAAAAAATGCCGATTTCAGCAACATTCACGGTCTTTGGCATTATTTTTACTCAGATCTTTATAGCAGGTTTCATTGCAGACAAGCTTCTTCCGGGCCGTCCGGGCCCACTTTTTCTTGAAATCCCGCCTATGAGAATACCGCAGTTAACGCAGGTGGTAAAAATAGCGGCTATAAAAACCTTTTTTTTCATGAAAGAGGCAGTACCTGTATTTGTCATGGCATCTCTGATCGTATTTCTTTTTGACAGGATAGGAGGACTCGCAATTCTTGAAGACATCTCAAGGCCTCTAATCAGCGATTTTATGGGATTGCCGGAAAAAAGCGTTCAGGTCTTTATCAAGACAATCATCAGAAGGGAGAGCGGGGCTGCGGAACTGGAGCATGTAGCAACTGTATACACCAATCTTCAAATTGTGGTGAATCTCTTAGTCATGACCTTTCTTTCTCCGTGCATTAATGCGGCAATTGTCCTTTTTAAGGAGCGTGGTGCAAAGGCAGGCATCGCCATAATGGTAACTGTTTCAATTTATGCAATATGTGTTGGAAGCCTTGTGAACTACATATGCCGCTGGCTAGGCATAACATTTTCGTAAGCGTTCACAGGCACCGCACTTGCACGTGATCAGGGTAACCGGCATAGGACTACTATAGCCGGTTACCCTGATCACGTGCAATTGCAGCACCTGTGAACGCTTACGCTTACCCCCCAAAAAAAATACACGTGATTAGGGGTAAACCGGCATAGGACTACTATAACCGGTCACCCTGATCACGTGCAATTGCAGCACCTGTGAACGCTTACCCCCCAAAATATTTTTTACACCCATATCCTTGGCAAACTATTACAAAAAAGGCTTTGCATTTATCCAACTATATGCTAAAAATAAGAAACTTGTTTGTGCAGTGCCTGTTTGCAATAAAAAAATACAGAAAACAACCGCACAATCCTCTGTGATAAGGAAGTGCGTTTTTTTTTGAGTAAACAAGACTGCCGGCCGATGTATACATGTATACAATCAGGCCGCATTAATATTAGCTGGCTTCCAGTAGAAACCGAAAAAGAAGGAGTAGCAAAATGTCAGAAGGAACAGTAAAATGGTTTAATGCTTCCAAGGGGTTTGGATTTATCGCGCAGGACGACGGCACCGACGTTTTTGTGCATTACTCAGCTATTAAAACAGAGGGTTACAAAACCCTTGAAGAGGGAGCACGCGTTCAATTCGACGTTGTTGAGGGGCCCAAAGGCCCTGCTGCAGACAATGTCATCAACCTGTAAGAAAGATATATACAGCTATTTTTAGCCCCGCATCTTGCGGGGCTTTTTTTTTGCAAATAGTTCGATTTGAGAAAAAATTGCTATTTTCGGACAACCTCATAGTAACGAACAACCAAACATATCAGTCCTGAAGGGACGGGGTTTTGAGGGGGATCGGCCACGGGAAGCGTCGTCCCTTCAGGACGATCCTCTATATGCACCCCATACCGGTGGCTGAAGCACACCGGCTATACGCCACCACCCCTATCGGGGTTTTACCAATACAATATTTATGGGTAAAGGGCAGTCCTAGTGCATATAAGTAAATATTCGGCAATACTCCATCTGCACGCGCCAAACATTTACATTCCGTGATTTTTTAAAGTTTTTCGTACATACCCGATTATTTACGCATATAATAAAAAAATATTGTAAATTCAGCAAGATACAGGATGTCCGAAAACCGGACACTCATACTCCCATAACATCCTGCCATATACTAACTACTTCC
>DAOVYS010000241.1 GCA_030635485.1 Pseudomonadota bacterium
GGCCTGTGTCTTACCACTTGACGACGCCCCAGTGCTGACAAGTATACGTTACAGCGATTCAATTCTACTAGGAGGTTGTCCGAGAATAGCAATTTTTTCTCAAATCGAGTCATTTTCAAAAAATAAGCGCAGTCATATGTGTGATATTACGAGCATTATTTTTTGGAAATAACGAAGAGTTGGGGAAAAAGTCCATGTCTCGGACAGCCTCCTAGTACGGCCCGGTCAAAAAGACATCGAAATATGACAAACGAAACTTTCTAAAACTCGCCTCAGCCTTTTTAGAATCAGCAAAAAGACCGAAGACCGTAGGCCCACTTCCAGACATCAGGGCGCTCCCGGCGCCGTCAGTCAGCAGTTGTTCCTTTATCCTGCCGACCTCGGGATACCTGGAGATTGTCACCGATTCCAGATCATTGAAAAATTCGGAAGAGTCCTCCCCCTCCGGAGGCATACCGGACTCCGTATCAGAGTACAAGCCGGGCGCTAACATATATGGATTCCCCTGGGTTGTCAACGCAAAATTCTCATAAACCCATTTTGTTGATACGGGAAATCCAGGATTTACGAGAACCACGCTAAAATTTTCAAGCCCCTGAATCTCCTGCAACCGGTCCCCGATCCCGGTTGCATCCGCAGCGCTGAAATCTATGACAAAAAAAGGAACATCCGCTCCAAGAGGACGCGCCATATCAATCAGACTGTCAGGACCAAACCCGGTGTTAAACAATTTATTCATCCCTTTTAATACTGCGGCAGCATCACTGCTTCCGCCTCCAAGGCCTGCGGCAACGGGAATCTTTTTTTCCAGGACTATTTTAATTCCGTCGGACACACCGGCATATTTACAAAAGGAAAGCGCGGCCTTAAATGCCAGGTTGGTCTCATTTTCCGGCAGAACGGTTCCAAGGCATGAAAGAGAAATGCCTTCATTTTGAAGGCTTATGGTAAGATGGTCGGCAAGCCCCAATTTCTGCATCCTGGTCTTGATATCATGGTAGCCGTCCGGCCGCCGACCGATTACACGCAAAAACAGGTTGATCTTTGCAGGCGCCCACAGAGACAACGCCTGTCCCGGTTCAAAGGATGACATCAGCCTGAATCCGTGACGAAAAGCCGTCTATTTTTTAATTTCATTTTGCTTTTCGCCCTTTAGCGCTTCCAGCTGCACCACAGGCAAACGCTCACGGATTCAGGATCAGGAACCGGTCTTATCTCCTGCGTTTACATAACGCATCTTGAGGTCATACAGGATATTCTGGAGCATTTCATCCTCATCCTCGGTCAGATTGCCCTTTGTCTTTTCGTGCAACATATTGAGTGTATCAATAGAATATTTGGCAAGCACCGGATCCTTGTTTTTTTTCCCGGTCCCTGGTTCGCCGATCTCACCAAGATGAAACAGTGTAGATGTATTTAAGGACATCACGAAACTGGTAAATGTGACCTCCGGCAGGGAGCATTTCCCGCCCGATCCATTTGTTTTTTCCTCATCACTCATTTGCCTGTCCACCTTGTTTTCCGGATATTTGTAAACATTTTTTTGATGCACTCGTAAAAAGTATTGGGATGGCTAAGCAAATATTAAGGCAGCTCCAACACCATGGCGTTCTCAATGTGTTCCAGATCCCTGACCTTGTCCAGCTGATCCTTTGTCAACAATGTGTCGGTATTTAACAGGATAACGTTCTGACCATGCTCGATCTTGGTGCCCACGGTCATCCTCGATATATTGACTCCTAACGCCCCAAGAGTCGTTCCCAGCGCACCGATCACTCCGGGCACATCTTTATTATAGACAAAAAGCATGGGCCCGCTCGGCAGGGCCTCCATGCGGAACGAATTCACCCGGACCAGCCTGGGTTCATTCTTTCCGAATACAGTGCCGGCGACCACGTTTTCTCCTTCAGAGGTCCTGACCCGGATTGCGAGAAGGTTTGTGAAAGCATCGGAATCAGAGGTCTTTGACTCGACGACTTTAATACCTCTTTCCTTGGCAATTATCGGAGCATTTACGTAATTCACCTCGGATTTCAAGATAGGGTTAAAGAGCCCTTTTAAAAAGGCTACCGTGATCGGTCCCGTGACCATATCCGACAGGTCTCCGATAAACTCCAGGTTAACCTCTAAAATTCCGCCCCGGGAAATCTGCATCTGGAAGGAACCAAGCGTCTCGGCAAGGGTCACATACGGACTTACCTTCATCAATACGTCAGCACTCACGGACGGGACATTAACAGCATTGGAAACTGTCCCATTCAGCAGATAATCCGCCATCTGCTCGGCAATCACCCGTGCAACGCTTTCCTGGGCCTCGCTCGTCGATGCTCCCAAATGCGGGGTGCAGATAAAATTGTCAAAAGCGAGAAGAGGCTGATTTTCCTTTGTTACAGGTTCCGAGGCAAACACATCCAGGGCCGCGCCCGCAATTTCTCCACTCTTCAGTGCCTCGCAAAGAGCCTCTTCATCAACCACACCGCCACGGGCACAGTCAACAAACATGGCGTCACTTTTCATGTTCTTGAAAAACTCGGTGGAAATGCAGTTCTTAGTCTCATTTGTAAGCGGCACATGAACTGAAATGTAATCCGACCGCTTGCAGAGTTCCTCAAGGGCTACCGGCTCAACACCTTTCTTTTCTACAAGATCCGAGGGCATATAGGGATCATGGGCAATAACCTTCATGCGAAGCCCTTTTGCGCGATCCGCGAGGATACTTCCGATCCTGCCGATCCCGAAAACGCCCAAAGTTTTGCCTGTGACTTCTCTTCCCATAAACTTCTTCTTTTCCCATTTGCCGGCCTTCATTGACGCCGTAGCTTGGGGAATATTTCTGGTAAGCGACATAATCATGGCAAGGGCGTGCTCCGCAGCCGTGGTGGCGTTGCCTTCCGGAGCATTCATAACAATGATGCCTTTTTTCGATGCCGCCGGAATATCAACATTGTCAAGACCAATGCCAGCACGCCCCACAACCCGTAATTTTTCCGCAGACTCCACTATCTGCTTTGTAACCTTTGTAGCGCTACGGATAATCAGCCCGTCGTATTCGGGAATGATCTTTTTCAACTCCTCAGGGGCAAGCCCTGTGTTTATATCAACATCCACCCCCGCGTCTTTGAGTATCTGCACGCCGACAGCCGCAAGGTTGTCACTTATCAAAACTTTCATGGTTCTCCTTAAATAAGGCCCGTTAAGGGGTCTCTATTCTCAAGCCCGCGAATGATACCGGGCTCTAATCTGCTTGTGATCCAAAAAGGCCACAATAGTCTATTACTACACCATACCAAACAGAAAAATATGACGACACAAACAGAATTTGTCAAGGACTCTCTTCAAGATAAAAGATAAAATCAATCCTTGAAACACGATGAAAAATCGACCGGACCGCCGTCATCTTCATTATTTACCTGAATATTCTCATATTCCATATCAAGGAGAATCTCCTTCCTTATCTCGTTAAAACGACTTTGAAATAATTTCCATGCAAAGGTATTGTGACTAACATAGGACACTATGTTTGCGGAGACCCGGTCTATTATATCCGTAAGCACCTCCCCTATTTCGTCATCGCTCACAAAAACCTGTCCCTTGATAAAAGACTTTGATATCGTTTTCCCGAACTTCTCACGCGCCTTTTCAAGCACCACAGGATCCTTTTCAGGCAAGTTGGAAAAATAATCATCAGGCAGGGGAGCCACCACCTCACACCTGATCCTCACGTCCCAACGGTCTCCGACGATCTTTTTTGATTCGTTATAAAATGAGAGTTCCACGTCATTGGACAATTTTCGACTTAAAAGTAATTCCGATTTCCATATATTTTTTTCCATAATATTCACATGTTGAAAATCCGGAAAAATAAGTTTGTATTTTCCCGGAACAAGTTATAATTTATGCAGTTTGCATATCATTCCAAACAATTCAACTCACGGGGGCAAGAACCAGACAACGGTTATCCC
>DAOVYS010000107.1 GCA_030635485.1 Pseudomonadota bacterium
AACCGGCCTTGGCAGCTGCAGTGATTTCCGGATTTCCATTTTCCAGCTTATGGGAGACAGGATTGAATACTGCAGGACCATGAGAGCAGACGAGATCCTGGAAATTCCGGATATCAGGGAGAGGATAACAAGGTATTATGAACAGGAGGAAGACTACGAGAAAATGATCAGGGCAAACAGCACGGTTGACGCAAACGTGCTGTTTATTGACCTGCGTGACGTAGACCGGATACTATCCGGAAACCGTTTCAAAGAATACGTTCTCTTTCCTGATCAGAATATTTCCGTAAGAATCCTCTGGGGATTTAAAAAACAAAACATAGTCATTACATGTGGACACAGTATAATCAACCGCACCTCAAACATCGACGTTGCCAAGCTGATGATGAAACACGGCGGCGGCGGTCACAGGGCGGTTGGAACCTGCCAGATCCCGGTTGAAGGCTGGGAAGAGGTCAGGGATGATATTTTAGAACAGATGAAGACCGATGGTTGAGTATTTTTGTAACTACTCCAGATAAACAATCTCACCTGATTTTTCCACTACAGTCCTTCCATTATCCACTCGCCTGAGTATCAGGCCGCCCCCCGCATCCAGACCTTCCACATTAGCCTCGTATGACGGGCCTTTTTCAAGGTTATAGGCAAAGCGGACCCTTCTGCCGATCGTATTGTTTAAGAAACGCCACTGTTTTAAGAGCAGATGCTCCTTTCTATTTTCCTGATCATAAGGTGTTATGTATTCTAGGGCTAATCTGTCTTCATAGTGCAGAATTCCCATATTCCAGGAAAGTTTCGCAAACAGGCGCGCGGCAACCATGTTAATATCCAGCTCTTTTTTCATGATGCCTTTCATGGAAATAGACAGGGGAGCCAGTGCGGCCGGGAATAAATCATTATTCACATTGATTCCGATGCCGACAAGGATATACTCCTCACCAAACCTGGGGCCTGTCATGGTCTCGGTCAGTATTCCGGCAATTTTTTTACCGTCCGCAAGAATATCATTGACCCATTTGACATGGGCATGAATCCCATATTCACGAATTGTTTCGCAGCATGCGACCCCAGCTGCCAGGGGAATAATCCCTCTGTTTTGCGGAAGAAGCGTATTGACAAGCGCCAAGGTCATCCACACCCCTCCCCTGGGAGCATGCCAGTAACGCCCGAACCGGCCCGTGCTTCCGGTCAGTTCGTCCGCCATTATGACCATGCCGCACGGAAACGAAACTCCCTTTTCCTCATACTCCCGAATCAGTGTACGGGCGTGGTCCATGCACCTGCCAAGCTTTTCAAACTTATGAATCGTAGTGGCTACCGTGGCGCCGTACCTGAATATCTCATGTACGGTCTTTGGCGAAATATGGCGATTTCGTGCCGGAATCTCCTCATCATGGACAAGTTCACGGACAAACCTGGGGGAAAGCTCTGAAATTACTGCCATTCAGCTTTAACGCGGTTTATGATCTTTTTTATCAGGGGAAGTTTTTCCTGGGAGCAGATGCCGATAAGCGGTTCATCCTGATCCACGGTAACGCCCGGCTGAAAATAGACGGAGTGAATGATTCCAGGCTCTCCCGAATAACAGACCGGAATATCTCTTTTCATAAGTGACATGGTGAAGATCTCGTCTCCGGGATTTATGGATACGGACCTGATTCCTGATTTTTCAATCCTGGACTGTATATCAAGAGAAAAAAAGTATTTCGCCCGTTCGGGCGCTCGAAACGGATAAAGCACCTTTCTGAGAATAGTCTCAATTATTTCCCGTTTCTTTAAGGGATGCTTAATCGTAAGGATCTTTTCACCAGCCTCGACAAAACGTCCATCAAGATCGTCTCTTATAAAAGAGATCTCCCCATTGGTCGAGGAGTATATAGGCTTGGGATTTCTCTCCCGGGTCAGCACATAGAGAAGCGTTCCGGGCACATGTTGCCATTCGCCGTTTGGAGCCTCAACCGGATCATCCTTACAAACCCTGAATCTGACCTGGCCGGTATGCGGCGTAAGAATGTCCACATAATCAAAAGGATCGGAACGGTACTGATTTATTATTTCGTTATAATCGATTTCCTGGGTCATTTTATATTGTTATTGTCTCGGTCCAATCAGTGGGAACAGCCCACTGATTGGACCATTATTTCACGCGCCTGCGCCGCCATCACGGATACGGCGCCTATCTTCGCTTGTAATACAGCTTCCGCCCTCCCATTGTAAGCAGAGCTCTGTAAAGATTACCGCGGAACTCGCGCCGATCCCAGATACCTTGAATATGGCCGCGCTTTAACGCGTTTCTGGCACTGTGATAATCCGGGGGAATATCTTGGCCCGTGGTCTCCCTGATCACTCTATACCCGGCAAAACCTATCCTGCTTGAACGAATGGCGAACTGGTAAGGCGAACAGCCCAGGAAACTCGCCACGGGACCGGCATAGGAATTGTTGTCGTATACAACAATGTATAGCCCTCCGGAATCAATATATTCCCGAACAGAGAGAGTGCATTTGGGCATCTGTACCACCCCGAGCGTTCCCTCCTGAATACGGATGCCGGCTGTCGTATGTACGTAGAAGAGCAGAGGTTTTCTCTGGAGCTTCGCAACTTCACAGGCCAGAGCAAACTTCTCCCCTTCGGCCGCACCCACCGTGCCGTTCCGAAAATCACTGTAGAGCATGGCTACAACGAGATTTACGCCCCTCAACCTGGCGAAAAAGGTGATAATCGCGCTCTTTCTGCCGGTCTTGTCCGCCGCCTTCTTAAGACGGCTGCTAAGACCCTGATAAGAAAGAGGATTCTGCGACGAAATATCAGAATTGAATTCTCGTATAGAATCGCGGTCAAATAAATGTTTCAGGTACCATTCATATTCCAGGGGAAAATGGTGGCCGCAGTTTTCACATACCCCGCAGAATTCACCGTACAGGTCCGGCACCCAGAGGTCTCTACAACCGTTTTTAGCCGCATTCGGGCAGGTTATTGTCTTGTCTTCATTGGCCAGAGGGCTGGTATAAGTATCCCCATATACAAGCTCTCCGCCGATAACAGACGTTTCCTCCGCGGTTACGAGTTTTACACTTTTCTCTTTCGGCTTTCGGCCAATAAAATCGTAAGCCGACTTGAACGGGGATGTGAGCCGATTCCACAACATGGACCCTTCCCCTGAAACATCCTTGACTACCATTTCAACCTGTTTCTGCCCTTTGATCAGGTTGAAATGAAACCCATAAACAACCCTGGCCATCCGATTTATTGTCTTTTGGCAGAAGGCAGCCATAGGAGATGGTTTTCCGCCATAAACCTCTGATGCCAGGTCCCGGTATTTTTTGGCGCGCAGTGCCAGAAGACGTCTCACCTCATCTTGGTTTAAATCCCAGGAGATATCCACATGATGCTGTTCTCTGTCAACGCCTTCAGCCTTGTTGACTCTAACCGCATAGGCCCTGAAGGCCCGGAGGCTCTTTGTCCTTAAAACGGCTTCATCAGTTGCCCGGATAACCTCGAACTTAAGCCTTCTGAAGAAACTGAAATCATCCCTTCTGGCACCGAGTTGCGGTTCCTCTATAATCCGGTCGATTGTGCCCAGTTGCAGATTATCCGAGGCCGTAATGCGCAGTCGTTCGGCGCAAGCCACAACCAGTTTTTTCGGCACCTTTTCATTCTCCCTGATCTTACCCTCAATCGCGGCGGCGCCTTCCGGAGAGATTACGGAATAGTATCCATGGGAAAACATGAGCCTGAGATCAGTAAGGCCAATGGCCTCGGCTCCTCCGGAACCGCCTTCCGAGATTACGGAGATCGTCGGAACCCTGAGTTTTGACAGAACGTAGAGGTTTCTTGCGATCTGCTGGGCCGCTCCCGGATACTCCTCAACCGGAAACGAACCTGGAGTAAAGATATAGAAATGGATTGGAATCCCTTCTGTCTGCGCAACCAGCATGAACCTTAAGGCCTTTTCATTGCCCCACGGTTTTACGGAACCGCCGTTCCGGTATTCTTCTCCATGCCCCTTTTCCTGGCCAATCACCATTACCTGTTGGGTAAAGGTCTTGTTCTTGACCCTTCTTAAAATATTTGCCTTGGCCGCAACCATTGAGGGATCGATGTTGGCCTCGTCCTCACCGCCAAGTTCCGTGTAATCTTCATAAACGTTTTCAAGAATGTCTTTAAGGCTGAACCGCAAAGGACTACGAACGATGCGCACCTTTTCCATGGGAGTCAGGTTTTCCTCGCACCGTTTTTCAAGAAAAGAAAGCGACTCTTCAAGATCCAGGATTCCTCTACCCATCTCATCCTCGGAAAAGTCGTAAAAAGAGGTTGAAAAATGGTTATATTTTTCCTCAAGGCCGGACAGATGTCCCCAGTCATTACCTTCCTTGATCTGCACAAGGTATTTTATCCGATCTTCAATCTTGAGAAGCCGTTTTCTTAAATCTTCCATCTGTTCCGGTTCTCACCTCAAAAGGTGAGCAGTCGATCAATATTTTGATTCAGGTAGGGTATGTTCGTGAGAATAGGGTCATTTGCAGCATTTTGACCTGTAATTACGATCTCATTCAAAAACCTGCGTCCCCGCGTTTTGGCCTCCTGCATGGAATCACCCCATACAACGGCAAGAGCCAGATTGGGATCATATTCACTTGGGATCACGTAAGACCGGTCCACCGGAACATGGGTGTAAACAGCGGCCCAATCATGCTCGGGGAACTGAAATTCGGAGATAGTGCCGATCCATGGAGAAAAACCGCGGTACGCGTCCTCGGCTATAATCCGGAACTCAATGCTTGCCCCCTTAAAGGTGATATCTTTCTGCTTGTATCCTATCTTATCCCCCAGAGCGAGGCGGATCTGTTCCTTAATAAGATTAGGGTGCTCTCCATTTAAATAGCTTATTCGAGCCGAGACATCATTTTCGACCTGGATCCTGGTGTTTACTTCCAACAGGTACGGATCCCCGCTCCTGCTGACTATCCATTCCCATGTTCCCACATTGTCATACCTCACGTGGGCTGCGAGCTTCAGGGAATAATCCACGATTTTTTCAAGCACCTGTGAGGAATTAAAGTCATAGGAAAAACAGTAATTGTCAAAGCCCGGCGCGGCTTCCAGCCGTTTTTGACGGCCCGTACTCTGGATGGTGCAGTTCCTGGTGCCAAAGTGAATCCGCTCCCCATGGCGACTGCAGACCAGCTGCACTTCCAGATGATTATAGTCTCTAAGGCATTGTTCAATCAGGACGCCTTCATCACCGAACTGACGCTTTGCGTAATTCTTGACAGCTCTGTAAACCCGGCGGAACTGCTCGATCTCATGAACCTCCTCAATGCCCATTCCACCCCCGCCGGCCGCAGCCTTAATAAGAACCGAAGGCTTCACAACATTCTGATCAAGCTGAAGATCAAACAGGACCGAGGCAGTCTCCTCCGCCTCAACTTCATTATAGATTGGACCGTCGGTTCCGGGAATAGTAGGTATGCCCAGCCGGTTGGCCACCTTTTTTGTGTTGATCTTATCGCCGAGATCCTTGATCACGTCCCATTTAGGGCCCACGAACTTCAAGGGTCTGTTCCGGATCGACGCCCGCCTGGCAAAACGAAAATCCTCTGAAAAAAAGCCGTAACCAGGATGGATTGCAGTGCAGTTGGTGTGATCCGCCACCGAGAGAATGTCGTTTGGATCACTGTAATTTGAGATGCGCCAGGCCCGTTTCCGGTTACTCTTGGTGTCGATGTTTCGCCGGACATGCTCTGAATTCTCGTCCTCGGGGGTATAGACCACAATATAGTCAAGCCCCAGGGCTTTGCACGCATCCATGATCCTGACAGCGATTTCGCCCCTGTTGGCTATAAGAATTCTTTCTCTAAACATGATTATTTTAAAAAGAACACTGCTTAATTTTTATTGCACAAAAAAAAATGGTCCGCAACCATGCGGAACCCTGTATTTAACTATATAACATCCTAACATCCTAAGACTCTTATTTCCACCAAATTGAACCGGGAGTTATACCGATTTTGGCAAAGAACGTCAATTTTTTCTTGACAATACCCATATTTTCTCTTAGCCATGAGCTATATTAAAAAGCTGAAACACACGTCTTTCAGGCGCTTTTGTCAAGGCCTGTCCTGTTTTGAAATAAACGTAACTCCAATAAATTTTAATGAACACCGATCTCCCTCCTGAATCGAAAGAATCTTCATTTATTAAACGCCTTCTTCAGTTTCTCGGCATTCCACGTTCTCCGGACACCCATGAAGACCTGGAACAGGAGATCCAGGTTCTGGTGGACGAAGGCGAAGAATCCGGACTGATCACAAGCCATGAAGGCCGGATGGTCAGCAGCATCTTTGAACTGAGAGACACTCTTGCTCGAGAGATTATGACGCCCCGCACGGAAATGGTTTGCGCTCCTGACACAGCCTCTTCCGCGGATATCATGCGTCTGATCACGGAGAAGGGCTTCACGCGCATTCCAATATATTCAGAATTTCCCGACAACATCATCGGCGTTATTCACGCCAAGGATCTTCTCGCCTATTTTGCCGCAGATTCCGTTCCTCCGCAGGCGGGGGAGATGGCCACGCCGGCCTATTTTGCCCTTGAGACTCAAAAAATCCTTAATCTTTTAAAAGGGTTTCAGGCCAGACAGTTTCACCTCGCCATTGTCACGGATGAATTCGGCGGGGTACGCGGCCTGGTGACGCTTGAAGATGTCCTGGAAGAGATAGTCGGTGAAATTGACGACGAATATGACAAGCCGGAATCTCACTGGGACGAAATTGACGCCAATACCCTGATGACCGCAGCCAAGGTCAATATCGAGGATGTGGAATCATATTTTGACGTAACACTGCCTGAAGGACCTTATGAATCCGTGGGCGGACTGATCATTCATCAACTCGGACGTCTCCCTGAAACCGGAACCACGGTGGAACTCAATCCACTCACTTTTAAAGTTATTGCAGCGACCCGGCGGCGAATTATTTCCGTCAAAATCCATAAATCCACAAAAAAATCCCGGCTCAACGACCAAGAGTTAAACGGTACGGATTGAATATGCGCCTTAACGGGATTAACCACTTAAACCGGGCCGAATCGGTTGACAGGTTGCTTTTTGGAGCACCCTTCCTGTCCGGACTGCTCCTATTTTTTTCCTCTCCAGGACCCACGGGGAACGGGATCCTGGCCTGGATCGCGCTCATTCCACTCCTGTGGGCATTGAACAGGGTGGGACCGAAAAGGGCCGCACGCCTCGGCCTTGTCATGGGCTTGATTTATTACACCCTGCTGCTCTCCTGGATACTGATCGTTCTGGGTACATACGGCCATCTGCCCTTATGGGTTTCCATTCCCGCCCTTCTCATGCTCTCTCTCTATATGAGTCTCTATACAGCTCTTTTTTCCGCCGGATTAAGCTGGTGTGCCGGGACAATTCCAGCGGTCTGGGCAGCTCCTGTTCTGTGGGTGGCTCTTGATCTTATCCGAAGCCGCCTCTTTTCCGGATTCCCCTGGCAGGATTTGGCCTATTCACAGTACCGTTTCCCTATTCTTATCCAGTCAGCCGATCTTCTAGGCCATTACGGAATCACGTTCATGATTGTCCTTGTAAATGGAATTATCCTCGCAACACTTTCTTATCTGTTTCAGAAAAAAAGGGTGGCAAACAGGCTTGTTCTAACCGATCACGGGACAATAAACACCGTTGAAAAACCCTCTGACTGTAAGGGGTCACAGGCGCCCCAGCTGGGCGTGATCGGCCCCTGCGATCATACTCCCTGTATATTGCAGGGGCCGAGCGCGTGCAGATGGGGTGCCTGTGATCGCTTACGACTTGTTCTTCCCGCGGTCCTGCTGGCAGGGGCAATACTTTGCTACAGTTTTCTGCGCTACAATCAGATAGCCGAGGTTGCCGACTCGGCGGATACGATAACCGTTGCAGTGATCCAGGGCAACATTGACCAGGACCGAAAATGGGTTCCAAGCCTTCAAAAAGATGCAATCACAAGTTATCTGAAGTTATCTGAATCCGCTATTTCGGAACAGAAGATCGACATGGTGGTGTGGCCTGAAACTGCAATGCCCTTCTTTCCCATGGAAAACCGCCTATTTCCCGGGCTGGTCGACCGCCTGGTCAAAAAGAACAGGATATTTTTTCTGGCAGGGGCGCCGCATCGTGAGTTTTCATTTGATCCGGCCTCAATAAGGTATTTCAACAGCGCCTTTCTGATTACGGATACCGGAGAAGTTACAGGCAGATATGACAAGCAGCATCTTGTTCCGTTCGGGGAATACATTCCCTTAAAAAAAATTCTCCCGCTTCCAGGACCGCTTGTGGAAACCATAGGCGATTTTAC
>DAOVYS010000215.1 GCA_030635485.1 Pseudomonadota bacterium
AATATATTTGTAAATTCAACAGGTTACACTTCGCATTTTTTAGACAAATACTCGAAAAATTTTTTTCCAAATCAGCCGGGGACAGAATGATTTTCGCAAAAAAACGCGAAAAAAATTCAGTCCCCTTCGCGCTATTCGTAATTCGTAATTCCTAATTAATCCCCCTCCCCCTCCCACACACCAGGAATCACGGTCTTACAAAATCTACATTGATTTCCCGTCATATTATAGGTTTTCACCAAATATCCCTTCCGCTCGATGAGAAGCTTTTTACAGTTGTGGCAGTAGGTATTATTCCCTTCATAAACAGGGATGTTTCCGGTATATACGTACCTGATTCCCTCCTGCATGGCCAGTTTGCGGAAGCGTATCAGGGTCGAGATGGGCGTGGGCGGCAGCCGGTCCAGTTTGTATTTAGGGAAAAAACGCAAAAAATGCAGGGGATGATCAGGGCCGAGATCCTTGAGAATCCAGGCGCACATCCGCTTTACAAGATCCGGATCATCAACATATCCCGGCACAACCAGGTTTGTCATTTCAAAATGTATCCCCTTTTCATGCAGGGTCCTGAAGGTGTTTAAGACCGGTTCAAGCCTGCCTCCGTTCAGTTTTCGAGAGATTGCGTCACTGTATGCCTTAAGGTTTACATTTGCGGCGTCCAGGACCTTGCACAACTCAAGGAGTGGTTTCCTGTTTATATAGCCGTTTGATATCCACAGATTGTGCAGCCCTTGCTCCCTTGCAAGCCTTGCAATGTCGATCATGTATTCAAAATAGGTGACTGCCTCGGAATAGGTATAGGCAATCGAGATTGCCTTGGCCTGCCGTGCCTTTTTGACCACGTCAGGCGGAAACAGTTCGTAGTGGCGGACTTCATGAGGCTTGGCCTGAGAAATCTCCCAGTTCTGGCAGTTCAGACAGCGGAAATTGCATCCCGTGGTGGCCAGGGAAAAGGCCCTTGACCTTGGTTTGAAGTGGTAGAGCGGTTTTTTTTCTATGGGATCGATATTTATAGAACAGGGATTTCCATAGGTCAGGCTGTATAAAATCCCGTCGATGTTGACCTTGGACCGGCAGATGCTTCTGTCTCCAGGCGCGAGCACGCATCTGTGAGGGCAGATGCCGCACATCACCCTGCTTTTGGGCAGCTTATCATAAAGAAACCCTTCATGAGACCACTTCCACGGTTTTTCCGGCGCATCTCCCTTAAATATCTTTCCGGTTATGTCGGCAGATCCGCCCGGCTCATCTTCCCGGCCTGTAAGCGGCCAGAACGCATGGGCCGGCATGGTGCTTGAAACCAGGGCCGCGCCGCCGCACATAATAAATCGACGTCTATTTATCTTTTTCATAGGTAAATCCTATTACACCAAGACTTATTAGTTTGAGGCAGATCAGTCCGGCTGCGGCCCACACAAGTCCGAGATAGGGGATCAGGACAATGCTGGTTATCAGGGTCCCGCATGCAGCGCCGATAAGATCCGCTGAAAAGGTACGGGTTATCGCAGGGTTATCGTCCCCCCTCAAGTTAAGTGCCACTGGAAACTGAAACCCGCAGGCCAGTGAGACAAGAAATCCGAAAATCAGAAAAGATGCAACAGGCAGCCGGTCACCGCCCTTTAAAAGACCCAGTATCAGCAGTCCCATCATGATGATCAAAAAGAGGTCGGTCAGTGCCAGGGTTTTAGCCCCGGCATGGCGCAGCCTGGTTCCGAACCAGGCGCCGGGCAGCAGTCCTGCAAGAAAGATGGTCACGATTATGCCGATCTGAAGATAGATATACCCGAAAAAGATCTGAAACGCGAAAATCACAAGAATTTCGCAGCCCATGGTCATACATCCGGTTGAAAAGAGTACGAATTCCTCCCTGGAAATGCGGGCCAAGTAGATAAGGCTCAGCACGGCCAAAACAATCATAAAGCCTGTCGGGGATGTGGAAAATTTGGTAAACCACTGTAAAAACATCAGTTTCATAAGCCGCGGAGAATTGTCCAGATTCTCAGGCACGGTCGGGTCCATGAGTTCATTCAGGTATTTGATCCTTTCACTGGTCATATTACCTTCAAAGTAATAGCTGATATAGTTTGTCTCAATATTTTTCATATCAAGGATATGCGGGATGTCGGTCGTTATGGGCTGGTCGCTGCATAGGAAAAAGACATTTTGACCCGGAAGAAGGAGTACATTTGCAAAGTGTTTCTTCACAGTGTTGTAAAGAGAAGAGAGCTTCCGGCGCTGAGGTTCCGCAAGGTAGTTATCAAACCCCTGCATCGAAAAACTGTAAATTCCGTGCGGAGCGAGATGCTCTTTTACCAGTCCGAAGAATCTGTCCGTGTAAAACCGGTTGATTTGAAACGTCTCAGGTTCCGGCAGGTTCACAATTACGGCGTCATAGATCCTGTCGGTTTCTATCAGATAGGCTCGACCATCCTTATGGATCACGTTTAATCCGGCAATCTTTTTTAAAAGCCCGAATTCAAACTGGACATTGGTGATTGCAGGATCCAGCTCCACATAATCAACCCTTTTTGGGCTGTATTTTTCAACCTCGCTCATCATCCCGCCCTGTGCGGAAATCAGAAGGATATCCCGCACATTTTCCAGCTGGGACAAAGTATAGTGGACTGTCTCTTCAGCCATTACCATGTTCTGATTACTGAACACCGGCGTGCCGTCGGTAAAGAGTGTGTACTGTTCCATATCCTGATGCACGGTGATGCGGTTGTAACGGGAGTCATGGTAATAGACCAGCTTGCCTTCACGGGGCTCTAATGATTTGGTCTCAAAATAGATTCCTGCAATAAGGGTTGAGAGTGTAAGCAGCGCACAAAAAAGTACAATCGGTGAATACCTGCGTTGCGCCGGGAACAATAGCCATGTTGCTATCAGTAAGGGCAGATTGGAAAAGAATACGGCCTGTAACGGGGAAACGAAAAAGACCAATACAAATGAAAAGAGCGCCCCGCCCGACACATCACCGATATTATCAAGGATATAGATACGCGCTCCGGGATAATCCGGAGACTCGGACCTGAGCGCAAACAGGCTGTATGGCAGAACAAAGCCGACCAGTAAACAATAGGGAGCAATGGAAAAAAATATGAACGCAAGGGTGGGATAAAAACCGACTGAGGCCCCATGGATGAACAGGCTATCCCTTAATATACGGATTGCCGCAATCTGGATCGGAGGGAGAGATGCCAGCAGGAGGGAGAGCCAGGCAAGCAAACCAATGCCGGCCTTTTTGTGAAACCGCGTTACAAGATGTGAAAGCCCTGTTCCGATACCGCCCAGGATCAGCCAGTTAAAGAAGATCAGTGCGATTACGAATTCATTTCCTGAAAACTGTGCCAGGATTTCGCGGATTACCAGCAATTGTGTCACAATGGACGAGATGCCGGTAGCAATTACGACTCGGGGTATGGCATGGACACTTTTCACGCTTCACCCTTCACCCTTCCGGGCTATTCTTCTTTGAATTTTTGGACCTGATAGGTTGAGACTTCAAGTTTGCCGGTACGCCAGGCATCTGTTGACAGACCGGCCTTGTGGCAGAGACGTGAGAGGAATTCTTTCGGGTCTGGAAGATCGTTCCAGACCTGCGGCAGAAATGTCGCGCTTGACAATCCCTTGCGGATAATAACGCCGTCAACATTCACACGCAATAATGAGATCAAATC
The DNA here is from genome assembly GCA_030635485.1 of Pseudomonadota bacterium. GTDB lineage: Bacteria > Desulfobacterota > Desulfobulbia > Desulfobulbales > DAOVYS01 > DAOVYS01. Next base: position 3,681 of record DAOVYS010000215.1, read on the forward strand.
TTCCGCATCACTGTATTCAAGGGGCTGGGGCACGGTCAAAATACTGACCTCAATGTCAACGTCATCAAATTCTTCTAGTGTCAGGGGGGAGAATCGGTAGTCATTAAACGCAGCGTTTACAGCATTTCCCTTGATTCCGTCTGAAATCGGCACTGACGCGGACAGATTCCCAATGCAGCCGCGCAGCATGCCCTTGATTTTGAGTGTGACAAATGTCCCGGAGCAGGTCGAAAAGTCCTTGTCTTTGAGCCCATCCGCCAGAGAGGCCGCCTCTTTTTCAGGCAGCTTTTTCCCCAGCTTGTTCATAATCGTCTTTCTTGCCAGTTTTACAAGTATCCGGCCTTGCTGCTCACTGATCTTCTGGTCGGAATCATTATTTTTCCGCATGGATGAATCTCCGTAAAAGGCTATGGCCGCATAACCGACCACACTTGAACGATCCCCTGCCGTGTCTCCGCTGTTGGAATAATGCAACAGAACCGGCTGCCAGCCGTTTTGGCGTGCTATGTCAACTATTACCAGTATAGGTCCAAGGCCGCAGGCCCTTTTCCCATCTTTAATGAGTTTGTCGGATTCCAGATTCAAAATCATATTGATTGTCTCTCTATCTCTGGCCACTGCCTCTGAATAGGTCAAAAAATGTGAAAGATCCGAACTGGCGACAAGCAGCGTCTCATTATCAAGCAGCGGAATAATCCGGTCCGAATATCCGGAAATGTTCCCTGGCCCGAAAACAATGGGAACCAATTTGAATTCCTTAAGGTATTGCTGTAAAAACGGCAGGATAACCTCAAGTGAATGTTCACTCTTGTCAGAGGCAGGGACAGCCCGGAACAACTCCGAACTCCTGCGCAGCCTTGCCGCATCCTCGTGAAGAATAACAGACCCGAGCGGTGTTTTAAACGATTCCGCATCGCTTATTGCACCATTCTTAAAGCCGACACGGTGATCAGGGCCCATAAGGAACACCTTGCTGAACTGATTTTCCTGCAATACCAGGGATACATGCGCAGCGGTCCATCCTGAATAGACATACCCTGCGTGAGGCATGATGACAGCCTTGAGTGATTTTTTATCAGGGATCTGAATCCGGGTTTTTCGAGCCTTGCCGGTGAGCCGGTCAATGGTCTGTTTCAACTCAAAACCGGATGATGGATAAAATAGGCCGGCCCAGACAG
>DAOVYS010000017.1 GCA_030635485.1 Pseudomonadota bacterium
CAGGAGAATACAAACATGGCTTTTACACGGAAAGATAGAGATGGGATTGGAGTGCTGGAGATATCAGGAACCTTATCCATACAGGAGGCGACTCCCCTGCACAAGGAACTTGTCAAATGCCTTGATTCCTGCGACGGGGTGCTACTTGATTTGACAGAGACGGAAGGATGCGATACCGCAGGCATACAACTTCTCTGTTCCGCACGCAAATCCTTTGCAAAGGAAGGGAAATCCTTTGCAATTGAACATACTCCAGACACGATAAAAGACTACATAATCAGCGCTGGATTAAATCCAGATGTAATTCTGACCGCCAGCTAACAACCCTTTCCCCAATAAAATCAATTGTAGGGGCGGGTTCCAAACCCGCCCTTTTTCGGGGTTAGCGAAGCGTAACCCGACCTACTGTCTCACAGCTAATTCACAATTAATTATCTGCATTCTCTGAGAATTACGCCGGCAATATCCTCCAAACCTAAAACCTTGCTTACTCCCCCGAGCTTGATGGCCTCATTGGGCATCCCAAATACAACACACGTCTCCTCGTTTTGAGCAATGGTCACAGGAGAACCTGCCTCTTTCATTTCCAGCATTCCCTTTGCGCCGTCATCACCCATCCCGGTCATGATAGCTGCAACCGCATTGGGCCCTCCATAACGCGCGGCCGATCGGAACAGCACATCCACGGACGGTCTGTGACGGCTGACCAGCGGACCTTCCTTCACTTCCACGTAATAGCGGGCGCCGCTGCGTTTCAACAGAGTGTGACGATTTCCAGGAGCAATCAGGGCACGGCCGCGGATCACACTATCATTGTCTTGAGCCTCCTTAACCGAAATCCTGCAGATCGAGTCCAGACGCTTTGCAAATGCGGTGGTAAAATTCTCAGGCATATGCTGGACAATGACCATGCCCGGGGCATCCTGAGGAAAGGTCTCCAAAAATATCCTGAGCGCCTCGGTGCCGCCGGTTGACGCGCCAATGACCGCGACCTTTTCCGTAGTCTGAATCATCGCCTTTGAAGATGGTTTGGCAAGAACCGCGTCCGCAGTGAGCTTTTTCGCAACCTTGAACCTGGACTTGGCAAGGGGCAGCACCCGCGCATGAGCAGCGGCCTTGACAGCGTCACAGATCGTGACCTTTGAATCGGCCAGAAACCGCTCTGTTCCCAATTTAGGCTTTGTGATAATATCCACGGCCCCATATTCCAGGGCCTTCAAAGTCGTCTCGCAGCCTGCCTCCGTCAGGCTGGAAAACATAACAACCGGAATAGGATGCTGGCTCATGATCTTCTTGAGGAATGTGATCCCGTCCATACGTGGCATTTCCACGTCAAGGGTAATGACGTCAGGAGCTTCCACTGCCATCTTTTTTGCTGCAATATACGGATCCGCCGCAGTAGCTATGACCTCAATGCCAGAATCCGACTCCAGCACATCCGATAATATCTGACGCACCACAGCGGAATCGTCAACAACAAGTACTCTGACTTTCTTGTTCATATCTTTTGGTAACTGCTCAAGTTTTTTGTCGGGTTACGCTTCGCTAACCCGACCTACACAATTGATTTTATCAGGGAAAGGGTTGGCCCAATATTTACGATTCGTCATGGCCATTACATCTCCAGACAAAGATATTCTCTACAATCTCACTATCCAGCGCGAGTTCCGTGTTTTCAAATTTTATACAAAAAGCCGGGCTTATTCTATGTACAGTGACTACTACGCCCGGATTCAGGCCAAAAGAGATAAGCCGGTGCAGGTTCGAGTGGCTGCCCGGCTTAATATAGGTAATCTTTCCTCTTTCACCAGGATGTAAATCGTTCAAGCTGACAACAATGTTACTCACAACCTTCTGGCCTGTGTTGCAGCATTTACCGCGGGGGATCGGCTTTCCGTCCGGGCAAATCTCCGGATGACCGAGCAGCGTACAGATGGACTCCTCCACCTCGGGCTGGAGACAATGCTCCACCTTGCAGGCGACTTCCTCCATCTCGCTTTTTTTGAGTCTCAAAATGCTTGTTACAAGTACTTCCGCCAGTCTATGCCTCCTCATAATTGTTTCGGCCAACTGTTTTCCCGTATTTGAAAACAGCACCCTGTCCGCGTTCATGACAAGCAGGCCCTGCTGCTCAAGTTCCTCAAGGTCGTTGTCCGTGAAATCGACCACGCACTGCCTTTTCACATCTTCTATTGAATATTTTTTCTTCTCCCCGGCAGTCCATACCGCCTCAAGAATTTCTTCCTGAATTTCACTGACCATGTCTGTTTTTTTCCTTAAATAATTCCGGCAAGTTTCGTTTTATTGTAACTATTCAATAACTGAGATGAAACGGTATCCGTTCGCGGATGACATTTTTTTCTCTCTCATTTCAGCCCTGAAAGGGCGTTATTCGATAGCCCGGGGTCAGCGCGTAGCGCGCAGCCCCGGGTAGTGAAAGCACCACAAACGATAAGCCCTGTAAGGGCGATATAAAGATGCGGGTCATACATCGATACTCGTTTTGTACCGCCCCTTCAGGGCTTGACAAAAGGTGATCTTCTTTACCCAAGGTTCCGCTTCGCTACACCCTGGGCTATCGGATATCGCACTTTCAGGGCTCAATGATGGATCAATATGAGAAAAGATAATACGTTCCCTCAATTCGTTACTATTAATAAGTTATGATGATTACCTGCATTTATTGAAAAGTTACTTATTTCTCTTCCGCCATGGCCATCACAAGAGCGCCTTTTGCCACCGAATTAAGAGGATCTTCAGCCATCCTGACAGAGGATATCTTCATTGGCAGCCTGACCTTGGACAGGGCCTTTTCAAATTTTGAGACAAATCCTTCCGGTTTTACCGTACCACCGCTCAACACAAGCGAAATCGCGCCGGTCTTGGGAATGGTTGCGCTTATCAAAACTTTGCAGAGAGTAATTATCACTGTATCGATAAGGTCATCGTAATAAATGGTCAACGCCTTCTCCATCCTGTTTTTCGGCTTGGATGCAAGGCTGAATGAACCTTCCTTGACCTCTTTTACCTTGTCGGGCAAGTCATCTATTGCCGCGGCGACCAGGGTGTCAATATAGTCACCCGCCTTCTGGATACTGAATGTAATCAGAGGCACTGCGAGATACGAAAGACATACATTCACCATGCTGCCGCCAATGCTTATTGCAATCCCGGTAAAGTTCTCTTCCGGAAGCTCCGACATGACCACGGCAAGCCCCTCATTGACCGGCATTGCCGTATACCCAAGATCGCTGAAATACTCCTTGATAATGGCTGAATGGTAAACAAGGGTATTGAGTCCCTCAAGCGGTTCACCAGGAATCGAATAATAGAGGGGCAGGCCGGACTTTTCCGGCCGACCGATAATATTTTGAAGAATTGCGTCAATAAGAGGAGTCCCTTCATCCCCCTGGACCTTCTCTGTCCGGACAGGTCTCCAGGCGTGTTTATTGAATGTTGCGGCCATACGATCCGCGGCATACCCCTGAAGATAATAGAGATTGTTCATTTCAAAATAAGGGACCGCGTTTTCGATCAGAGTATTTTTTGTAAAACTGATAAGAGGAATTGTAGAGGGAAAATCGGTCTGATTCACAGCATGGATCTTATTATTCCTGCTTTCCGCAGTTACAATAGAGGTCGTTCCCACGTCGACCCCAACAGGCCCTTCCGGACGCAAAACAACAGCCGCATTGGCCTGATCATCATCCTCTCTAGCCACAACATTTGCCACAGGAGAAGCGGACACCTCCGGGCCTGCCGGTTTAGTCTCTACGGGAGCCGTGTTGGAAGATGATTCGTCATCATCTTTTTCCACTTCCTTTCCTCCCAATGATAATGATGCCTCCATCGCCCTGCGCAGTTGATCATCCCTTTTTTCCGCCATCCTCTTTTCTCCTTTGTTCAATCAGGGCCCGTTCAAAAATAAATTTAAAGATTTGACGCCCGGATTATTCGAGTTAAATTCAACCGACAGATTTAAATAACCCCTAAATTACCTTAAAAAAATTTATACCATCCATACCGACCATTTTCAAGTCGTTTTCCTGCTGAGCGCTGATAGCCGAGCAGTTACTGATAATCTAACCCAGATAAACTGGAATTTTTACAGGCCCTGGATAAGTGCCTTAACAGTAGAATGTAACTATTTAAAATAATTTTATTTTTTTGATTTATTGCCATAAAAAACAAGAAAATAACTATTAAGGCACTAAAAAAATCATCATGACCAACAAAATTACCTATCCAGAAGATCTTCCCATTACCGGATCAAAAGATGAGATAATTGCGGCCATCCTCGAACATCCCGTGGTCATTATTGCCGGGGAAACCGGTTCGGGAAAGACGACCCAGCTGCCTAAGATGTGCCTTGAGGCCGGTCTGGGCAAAAAACGGCTGATCGGATGCACCCAGCCGAGACGTCTTGCAGCGGTTTCCATCGCAGCACGAGTAGCCTCTGAACTGGGCAAAAAAAACAGACACCTCATTGGATATAAAATCCGTTTCAAGGACAGAACAACAGGGTCCACCAAAATAAAGTTCATGACGGACGGCATCCTTCTGGCAGAGGCCCAGATGGACCGTTCACTTCGCGCCTATGATACGGTCATTGTCGATGAAGCGCATGAACGAAACCTGAATATCGATTTTCTTCTGGGAATATTCAAACAACTCCTTTGGCGACGAAAAGATCTGAAACTGATTATTACCTCTGCCACCATTGATACGGAAAAATTTTCCAAAAAATTTGATAATGCCCCTGTAATCGAGGTCTGCGGTCGAACCTATCCGATTGACGTCGTATATCGCCATATACCTGAAAAAAACGATCCCGACATAGATGAATCATACGTTGACGAGGCGATAAACGCGGTACTCGATATAATGAAAACAGACCATGTGGGAGATATTCTGATATTCATGCCCACTGAACGCGATATACTGGAAACAGTTGAAGGTATCACGAACAGCCTGAAAGGCTTGTCCGTCCACTCAGCCTCGCAAAATCTGAAAAACACTCTTGTCATCCCTCTGTTCGGAAGGCAGTCCGGCCATGATCAGAATCGGATTTACAGGCCTTTTAAGGGACAAAAAATAGTGGTTGCAACCAATGTGGCTGAAACATCAATCACCGTACCGGGCATCAGATACGTGGTCGACACCGGCCTTGCCAGGATCTCTATCTACAATGTCAGGGCCAGGACCAGCAAACTCCCGATCAGGCCGATCTCGCGCGCTGCCTGTGACCAGAGAAAAGGACGATGCGGCAGAGTGGGTCCGGGAGTCTGCATCCGGCTGTACAAAGAAGAGGATTACCTGAAACGGCCGGAACATACCACACCTGAGATCCAGCGTTCCGACCTGGCCGAGGTCATCTTGAGAATGAGGTCGCTCTCCCTGGGAGATCCAGTGAAATTCCCGTTTATCGACCCGCCCTCTCCAAGAGCGATCAAGGATGGTTTTAATCTTCTAACCGAACTCGGCGCGATAAACCTTAAAAAAAATCTGACAAAAACCGGCAGGCTTCTGGCCCGCCTGCCGCTTGACCCCAGAATCTCCCGAATGATTGTTGAGGCGAGAGACAACAATGCCCTACGCGAGGTAACGATCATAGGAGCTGCTTTAAGCATCAGGGATCCACGTGTAAGGCCTGCCGGAAAAGAGGCTGAGGCGGACAAGGCCCACGCCCGATTTAAAACGGACTCTTCCGATTTTCTCACCTATCTTAAGATCTGGGACACCTTTCATGCCACCATTAAAAAGGTGGGCAGCAAATCTAAAATACGAAAATTCTGCAAGACCCATTACCTGTCGTACCAGAGAATGCGGGAATGGAAAGACATTCACGAACATATCCTGCTGATTCTCGACCGGGAAGGCGGTTTTGATCTGAACCGGGAATCAGCCGATTATGAATCGGTCCACAAATCGCTCTTAAGCGGCAACCTTAGAAACATCGCTTTAAAACGTGAAAAAAATATCTATCAGGGCGGCCGTTTAAAAGAACTCATGGTCTTTCCCGGTTCGGACCAGTTCGGAAAATCAGGCAAATGGATCATGGCTGCCGAACTGGTTGAGACTTCACGGCTCTATGCCAGAACAGTCGCATCCATCAAACCGGAATGGATCGAACCGCTGGCACGGGGCCTGTGCCGTTCTTCCTATTCCGACCCGCATTGGGAGAAAAAACGCGGCCAGGTGATTGCCAAGGAAAAAGTCACCCTGTTCAGCCTTGTGATCATTTCAAACCGCAAGGTCAATTACGGCAGGATCAAACCGGATGAGGCAAGACAGATTTTCATACAGACTGCGCTGATTGAATTTGAGATCAACGGGAGGTATGAATTCCTTGAGCATAACAAAAAAATCATTACCGGCCTTGAGGAGTTGGAAAAGAGGGTGAGACGCCGGGATATCCTGGTAGACGAATACCAACTTCAACTTTTCTATGAAAATAGATTGCCGCCGGATCTATTTGATCAGGCAGGCCTGAACCGGTTTCTGAAAAAAAAGCATAATCATGATCTTTTAAAGATGTCCGAGGCCGACATCTTAAATCGTGCGCCCGATGAAAAACAGCTGAGCGACTTTCCGAAAACACTCCGTGTGCATGACACTCTTCTGAAACTTTCATACAGTTTTGAACCAGGGAAGGAAGAAGACGGTGTGAGTCTCCTTATCCCTATGGATCTCGCGCCCCATCTGGATCCGGAATTCTTTGAATGGCTCGTTCCCGGGCTTTTAAAGGAAAAGGTCGCATTTATGCTTAAAGGACTTCCAAAGTCTGTTCGAAAGCATCTGGTTCCCATTTCACAGACAACAAAAAAGCTGCTCGCCGAGCTTGTCCCGTATCAGGATTCTCTCTATCAGGGACTGGAACGTGCAATTTTAAGAAATTTCCAGATCAGGATCACCAGGTCCCAGTGGTCTGATGATTCACTCCCTGACCATTACAAGATGCGATACTGCCTGGTCGATGAATCCGAAAATATTGTCAGGGCGAGCCGTAATTTGAGAGAACTGACAGGATCTACGCCTTCAAAGGCCTTTACATCCCAGCTCGCTGAGCTTAAAAAGAAGTGGGAACGAGAGGAGGTGTTGTCATGGAATTTCAAGGACCTGCCGGAAAGAATTCCGGTTCATGCAGCTGACAGGTCTTTAAAAGGATTTGTATTCCCCGGACTTGCTGCTAATGATAACAAAACAATTTCGGTAAGGCTCTTTACATCTGAAAGAGATGCCAGGGCGGCAACCCGGCAGGGATTGCTTGTCCTCTATGGAATAAAATTTGAAAAAGAGTTAAAAGGTCTCAAACGAATCCATCTGCTGCCTTCACATCTCTGGGCACTTTACGAAGGAATCGATTCCCACGGCCAGGTAAACAGAGATGTAATCATATTTTTGCAGGAAGAAATATTTTCCACACGTAACGGGGTGATTCCTTCTGAAGAAAAATTTCTGACACGGGTATCAAAAATCAAGGAGAGAGGGCTTGTTCCTGAAATCAATAAGTTGGCCGACATGGTGCTTACCGTGCTGAAACAGAGAAGAGAAACCCTTGATCAAGTGACCAAATTTGAGTCAATAACACAAAAAACAAAAGGGAATCTTGAGAGATTTAAAGAATATCGAAGACAGATTGATCTAATTATTCCGCCGGATTTCCTGAAAGAGTTTGACTCAGGCCGGCTCTCTCATGCAGTGCGATATTTTAAGGCATTAAGGATCAGGATCGAACGGGCTCACGTAGCGCCGGCAAAGGATGAGGCCAGGGCGGCCCAGGTGGCTCCCCATGAAGCCAGGCTGAAATCTCTTAAAGAAATTAACGAGGTCTCACCGAAACAGGAAAAAGAGATTGAAGAATACAGGCAGATGATAGAGGAATTCAAGGTCTCACTCTTTGCCCAGGAAATAAAAACCGCCTTCCCTGTCTCTGCAAAACGGTTGGAAAAAAAATGGGAGGAACTGAGGAATGACTAATGACTAATGACTAATGACTAATGACGAGAATAAATCAATAGTTGACATTTTTCTACTATTATAGGGAAGAAAAAATTTATATAATAAGGGGCGTAATAATGCTCTCACAAAAAAAGTATTGCGACGCCATCTCTATTAAAAAAGACAATGATCATGACAACTCCACCCAACGAATACGATACCGACACCCTCCTGAAGCTCTTTGATTCCGTTAAGACAGGCATAATTGTCATAAACAGGAAATATGATCTGATTATGGCAAATAAGACCGCCTTCCGGATTCTCGAGATGGCCGAGGACTCACTGCAGAAATCTTGTACGTGCTTTAACCTGCTGTATCACAGGACGGAACCGTGCGAAGGCTGCCCGGTTAATATGGAAGAAAACAGTATTGAGTCAAAACAAAAGTCTCTGACCCTGAAAACGAAAGATAACAGGGACGTCTTTATCAGGATTTTTTATACCAAATGGGATGGCAACTTTGTTCTCACCCTCTTTGATGTCACCCAGGAAGTCACTGTTGTCCGGAAAATTGATCTGATCAGAAAAGAGCTGCAGACCAAAAATATCCTTCTGGAACGACGGAGGCAGGGCACAATGGAGGAGCAGCACAATCTTGAACAGCTTCTTGACACCCTGCCTGAAGCCCTTGTCAGTGTGAGCGCTGCTTACGAAATTCAAAGAAAAAACAAGGCGGTTTCAGAAAAGCTGCCTTTTAAAAACGCCTCAACGTGTTATGAACTGATGGGTCAGGACCTGCCGTGTGAACATTGTCCAGCTGAGTCCGGCTTTGACCAGGCCGATATGAAGAAAAAAGGCCATTTCATAAACGACCGCTATTTTACTGAAACCATTATAAAATCTCCGTTTGACGATGGCGGACTTCTCCTCTTTGCAGACACCACACGCCAGATTCAACTGACCGAAAAGATCAGAAAACAGCGGGAAACCATTACACGCAAGAATGAAATCCTTTCAGGACTTGTGGATATCAGCTCTAAAATGCAGAAAGACCCTGATCCCGAATCCGTGACCGGCTATTTTCTTCAAACATTTTTAGATGTTGTAAATTCTGATTCCGCTGTTGTCATCAGTGACGACATAAGGGCCGGGAATCTATGGTTCACCGTACAGAAAGGGATTTCAAAAAAGGAAATGCTTACAACATCCCGGGCATATCTCTCCAGGGAGATCCAGAGCCGTTCAAGCGATATGATCCCTGAAGAGTCTCTCCCATGGAAGAACTCTACCCAGATCCAGCTGAAAGGCGGTGACGGCGAGCGCGTGGGCGTTATTCTTATTAAGGACGAATTTAACGAAGAAGATAATAAATTGGCAAAACTGTTTTTCGAACCATTCGGTGCATACGTACACAACAAACTTCTCATGCGTAAGCTTGAGGAAAAGGCCAATACCGATCCTATGACCGGGCTTTACAACCGTGGCTACCTGGATCAGGCAATCAAGGAAGAAACTGAAAAACTAAAAAAATTCAATATCCAATACTCAATCGTAATGGCAGACGTCAACCGCCTGAAAAAGGCGAATGACGATTACGGCCATGAGGCTGGTGACAATCTGATTCTGACTGTTGCCGACCTGCTGGAAAAAGAGGTGCGGCCAGTGGACGTTGTGGCGCGGACGGGCGGGGATGAATTTCTCATCCTGCTTGCAGACTGCAACAATGAGGGAGCCAATAATTTTATCAACCGTCTGACAAAAAAAACATTCCACGAAGTCTCCATCGAGGTAGGCAAAAACGAACGGTTTCCCGTAACCGTAAGCTTTGGGGCAGCAGGCACTGACAAGTATAAGCCGGAGGAATTGATCAAAGAAGCCGACCGCACCATGTATGAGAACAAAGAGGCATTCTACGCAAAAAACAAGAACCTTCGTTATCGCTGAGGGATGGACCTTTCAGCCTGTCGGGGATCAGGGTAACAGATTGATTTTTTCTGTTGTTTCTGCTGATCCCCGACCCCCGCCCCCTGATCCCTGATCCCCGATATGGATGGTCGCCGAACAACCAATACGGTTGCGTTTGTTCACACTTTATGTTAGAAAAAAAAGAGTTACAAAATGACGGCCTGGGGAAATAGATGCGACTCAAACAGGACTGTTTCTGGTTTTAGAAGTTTGCTTACGGAGAAATTTAATGTCTGAACCCATGGAAGATAAAAATATAGCAGCTCTTGTTGATATCACGGATGCGCTGTTAAGAGGAGAATTTAACCTCAAGATTACTGAAGATTTTAATGCAGAGGGTATGTTGTCAACACTGGCACAGAGAATCAACACCATGGTCGTCAACATGAAGGCTGTTAAAGCACCTCTCACAAGCGCTGGAAGCCATGCGCCGGATGCGGTTGCCAGTGCTGAAAATGTTGTTAAGCTTACAAAACAGGCAACAGGTGAAGTGCTTGACAAGGCGGACAAACTCATGACGCTTGTCAATAAAATGGAAGCCGAATCGCCGGATTCGAGACAGGAAACAATAACTTCCATAAAGGAAATCATCTTTGACATTGTGGCATCACAATCTTTTCAGGATGTGGCCCGCCAGAAAATGAACGTACTTATTAAAGATCTCAACCAATTGCGTGACTGGCTTGTTGAGACCCTGGTCGTCTTAAATATCCAGAAAGACACATCCCCTGAAAACGTTCAACAAAAAGCCGAACTGTTAAGAGAGGTAAACGAGCCGTCTAATACAGACACAATGAAGCAGGATCTCGTGGATGATCTGCTGGCTGAATTCGGGTTTTAGCTATATTTCGGCATCACACTGAATAGTTACTTTAGATCAAAAAAATACCTACCCGGCTTTTTCAAGTTTCAAGTTTCGAGTTTCGAGTTACAAAATTCAATTCCGCATCAGAGGCCCGTACGTAGATTGGTACTGCGTCAGCAGGGTCTAAAAACGTTTTTGACTTCCACTTCTGAGCTCCAAGCACGCCTATTGAGGCCGCTCTTGCAAAGAGTATTTCAGGGGGTGCAATAGTCACAAAACCATTTGTCGCCTCTTTCAGGAAATCACCGTAAAGCGCGGCGCCCTCTCCTGCCACCACTGTCTTTTCAACTATTTTTTCAGCAAGCATCTCCGGTTTAATCACCATATAGTCGCTGATTCTGTCAATTCCTCCCTTATTGTCTGTCCTGTAGAGGGCTGAATAAACCTCTTTTTTCCGAGCATCCAGGATCGGACAAATCACGCTATCCCGGCACATAAATTGAGCGGCCAGGCCATCACGTGTCGGACCTCCGATTAAAACCTTGCCGGTTGCCATTGCCAGACCTTTGGCAGTGCTCAATCCGATTCTAAGTCCTGTGAAACTGCCGGGTCCTAAACTGACGGCCAGAGCGTCAATCTGATCCCACTTGATCTCAGCATCGCTCATCAGCCGTTCAATTCCGCTTAACATACGCCTTGAATGGGTGAGTTTCGAATTGAGGGAATACTCACCAATGCACAATCCATCAGAAATCAAGGCCACACTTCCGCACATTCCGGAAGTCTCAAACGCCAGAATCAGAGGAGGAATTATTGTGGAGATGCCATGTTTCATAGCAAAAAAAGGTGGGCGCAGCCCACCCTACTGATGCCCATCATATCAACACCTTTGTGGATTTTGTAGGGTGGGCTGCGCCCACCGGGCAGCTGTTTAGCAGCGCTTTATAAAAAATTCTTCAACCACGGAACCACGTAACGGGTAATATCATTGTAAAATACAAATGTCATCAATGTAAGCAATAAAACAAGCCCCACCGAAGCCCATTTCTCCTGCATTTTACGGCTCAAGGGCCTGCGCCTTACAGCCTCCAGGGACAGAAACACCAGATGCCCGCCGTCAAGAACAGGTATGGGAAACAGGTTGATTATTCCAAGGTTTACGCTGATAAGTGCAATAAAATACCCAAAGTCGATCCAGCCGGATTGCATCTGCTGTCCGGCCATCTTGGCGATCAGGATCGGACCGCCCAGTTCGGACACCGGGATAACCCGCTGAATCAGCTTCACTATCCCTATAACGGTCAGATAAATCATCCCGTATGTATGCTCTGCGCCCGCGACAACTGCCTCGACAAACGATACTTCCTCATATTCCATGGCCGGAGATATGCCGAGAAGCGGCCTGGTATCCACCACTTCGCCAAAGAGATTTTTTACATCTTCAACCTTGGGCTCCCCGGTAATCTCTAAAATTTCCCCTTCCCGCTCAACATTCAGGACAATGGGATTCCCATTACTTTTCTGAATAAGGCGGGAAAGGTCTTTCCACTCCATAGTATCTTCGCCATCAACCGCAAGGATGATGTCGTTCTCCTTGAGCCCGGCTTTTTCTGCAGGGCTTTCAGCTGAGACAGGGCCGATTCGAGTGCCTGGGACCATTTGGGGAAGACCGGTTACCATGAAAATCTGAGAATAGAGGATAAAGGCGAAAAAGAGATTGAAAACCGGGCCGCCCAATACAATAAACGCCCTCTGCCAGACCGGTTTGTTGGCAAACGAACGGGCTTCGTCTTCCGGGTCTACCTCTTCATTCACATTTTCCCCTGTCATCTTGACATAACCGCCAAGCGGCAGGGCGCTTATAATGTACTCGGTTTCACCTAACTGCTTGCCGATGATCTTTGGACCAAAACCGAGCGAGAATTTCAAGACCTTGACGTCAAAGAATTTTGCAATGATAAAATGGCCGAATTCATGAACAAAAATCAACAGGCCAAGGACAATGATAAATGAGATAAGTGTGTTCATAGAGTATTTATAACTTCAGGTAGTTAGGTTGAAGGTTGAAGGCTGAAGATGACCACCTGAATAATTACTTAATTATTTAAGAATGAGTCACTTTCCGGAGGCAATGAAGGAGTTCCCACTTTCTTGCCCAGCATCTGACCAGATCTCATGACCAGGGCCTCGACAATGGATTCGGCCTGTATTCTGGCCGCAAGATCCTCACCCATCACGGTCGAAAGATCCGTGGCCTCTTTTTCAGGAGTTCGGCTGACAGTCTCCGCCGCAACATAGGCTATTTCAGGAAAACGGATTCGATTATCAAGAAATGCCGCTACAGCCACCTCGTTTGCGGCATTTAGAGCAGCAGGCAAAATACCGCCGCGTTTACAGACCTGGCAGGCCAATCTCAACGAAGGAAACTTTGCATAATCGGGATGGGAAAATGTCAATTCACCGCATTTTGTAAGATCAAGCGGAGGAAGACCCGTCTTTATTCTCTCAGGATAAGAGAGTGCATATGTGATAGGAATCCGCATGTCCGGTATGCCCATCTGAGCCACAACAGATCCGTCGACAAACTCCACCATGGAATGGACAATACTCTGAGGATGGATCAGGACATCTATCTTTTCAACATCCACATCAAACAGCCACCTGGCTTCGATCACCTCAAGTCCCTTGTTCATCAATGTAGCGGAATCAATTGTAATCTTTTTGCCCATTTCCCATTTTGGGTGATTCAGGGCCTGTTCCTGAGTAACATCCCATAAATCCCGCTCTGAACGTGACAAAAAAGGACCTCCCGAGGCGGTCAGGATAATCTTTTTAACATCCTGCGCCCTTCCGGCGGCAAGGGCCTGAAAAATCGCGTTGTGCTCACTGTCCACCGGAAGAAGATTGACCTTATTTTTACGAACCGCCTCCATAACCAGTTCGCCGGCCATGACCAACGTCTCCTTGTTGGCAAGCGCAATATCCTTTCCCTCATTTATCGCAGCCACTGTGGGCTCAAGTCCCGCAGCTCCGACAACCGCACATACTACGGTATCAGCAGCCGGCAGAGTAGCGACCCTTATAATGCCGTCCGGACCGGTTACGATTTTATCTCCCCACCCTGCGGGAAGGCTCTGAATCAGATCTCCTGCGAGATTCTCATCTGCAATTGAGACAATCTGCGGATTAAATGCCTCGATCTGTTTATGAAGAAGTGAAATATTTCTCCCTGCGGCAAGTCCGTGTATATGGAAACGGCCTGGATACATGCGTACAACCTCAAGGGCATTTGTCCCTATGGAACCGGTCGAGCCCAGCAGAGAAATATTTTTTATACCTGAAGCAAACATTCTTACACCCGTAAGTTCGTACCCCTTACACCCAGCCCATATAGATCAGATAAAAAAGCGCCGGACAGGTAAGCAATATAGAATCAACCCTGTCCAGGACCCCGCCGTGGCCTGGAAGAATAGTACCTGAATCCTTTATCCCGGTTGAACGTTTTATCATGGATTCGGCCAGATCACCAAAAACCCCAAGGCAACAAAGGGGAACGGCAAGTCCTGTCATTTTCAACTTATCGACATCCCAGGGGAAAAAAGTACTGATCACATAAACGGCGATAACAGCGGCAACAAGCCCCCCTGCAAACCCTTCCAATGTCTTTTTAGGGCTAACAACAGGACATAATTTTGTCCTACCGAAAAAAGTACCCGCATAATAGGCCCCGCTGTCCGAAGCCGCAGTGACCGCGGTCAGTATAAGAAGCCAATAAACACCATGCGGCATGGCCATTATCAGAGGCAGGTGTGCAGCGCAGAATCCAATATAGAAAACGCCGAAACCCATGCCCGCCATTACTTCAAAATGGTTTGTCATGGCTGAATAGCGAACCATGACAAACCCGAACATAAGCAGCAGGGAAACAAAAAGTCCGGCAGCGAGCGCCTCCGGACTGCCGTAAAATGATGCCAAAATAGGCACAAGCCCTATGAAAACACCGAAAGGCCTGAATCCAGCCTGCCGGTCCACGAATATCATTTTGAAATATTCGTAAAGTCCAATTCCGCCTATTACGCAAATGATAAACCAGAACAGATAAAATGATCCGTAAAACAGAAGAGACAGCCAGCTGATGACAGCGGTAACCCCGGTTATTATCCGAATCATTTTGTTAGTCTCATCCAGTGCGCACGACCTGATCACCGGTCCTGCCGAATCTTCTCTGACGGTTCTGAAAATTCAAAACAGCCTCTATCAGCGCATCTCTGTCAAAATCAGGCCAAAGTATGTCGGTAATGTACAATTCCGCGTATGAGACCTGCCACAACAGAAAATTGCTTAACCGATATTCCCCTCCGGTCCTTATGAGCATGTCAGGGTCGCAAAGCCCTGCGGTATACAGATGTGAGGACAACATTTCCTCGGTGATCTCTTCGTATGCCAATTTGCCGTCAGCGCATTTTTTTGCAAGTGATTTCACTGCCATGATGATCTCGCTACGGCCTCCATAGCTCAAAGCCAAGTTCAAAATCATACCGGTATTCCGTGAGGTCGCATCTATTGAGTGGTCAAGCACCTCCCTCACTTCCGGCGGCAGTTTCTCTTTCTGGCCGATGCAATAAAGCTTCACATTCTTATCCATTAACTCATGAAGTTCCCTTCTTAAAAAACTCCGAAGCAATGCCATCAGAGCCCTGACCTCAATCCTGGATCTTTTCCAGTTCTCAGTGGAGAATGCATACAGAGTGAGGATTTCAACTCCCAAATCATCCGCAGCCCTGATTATCTTCTTAACGGTATCGGCGCCGGCCTTGTGCCCGACAACTCTCAATTTACCACGGAGTTTAGCCCAACGGCCGTTTCCGTCCATGATAATGGCAATATGCCTAGGAATATTGTCTGGATCCAGACCGAAATTATCAGTCATCTAAAGCTTTACCTGTATTGTTTGAAAAATACATACATTAGGACAGATGCGCCAAAAAAAAGTTACGCCAATATAGAAATGGGGCAATTATATTGCCCCATTTCTATATTGCGATATCATACAAGTACCAAATTACGGCATGGCCGTTACACCTCCATAACCTCTTTATCTTTTTTAACTATGATATCGTCTATATCCTTTACAAACCTGTCAGTCTCTTTCTGGGCATCATCCTGCAGTTTAAACATCTCGTCCTCAGAAACTTCCTTGTCCTTTTTCTGTTTCTTCAGCTTATCAATTGCTTCTCTGCGGGAATTACGAATCGCGACCTTGTAATCCTCACCTATCTTCTTGACCTGCTTAACGAGTTCCTTTCTCCGTTCCTCGGTCAACTGAGGAATGTTTATGCGGATTATCTTTCCGTCATTAAGAGGCGTGATTCCCAGATCGGATTTTAATATCGCCTTTTCAATTGTACCAAGAAGCTGAATATCCCAGGGCTGAAGAACAATAGCCCTGCTCTCGGGAATGGTCAGGCTGGCAACCTGATTAAGAGGCATCGGCGCCCCATAAGCCTCAACCTTGATTCCGTCCAGAAGAGAAAGCGATGCGCGACCCGTACGAATTCTTGAGAGTTCACTCTTGTAAGCCTCCATACTCTTTCCCATCTTTTCAGTCATCGCCGCAATCAGTTCATTATTCATTTTCCTCTCCTGTTATCAGAGTCCCTACTTTTTCTCCGCAAACAGCCTTGCACATGTTGTCCGGCACATTCATATCAAAAACCACGACCGGCAAATCATTTTCCATTGCAAGAGATATGGCGGTCGAATCCATGACCCGTAATCTGCGTTTCAGGACCTCACTATAAGAAAGTCTGTCAAATTTCACCGCATCATCGCTGGTCAGGGGATCCTTATCGTAAACGCCGTCCACGCGGGTCGCCTTACAGATCAATTCAGCGTTTATTTCAAGAGATCTTAAAACCGCGGCCGTATCGGTCGTAAAATATGGATTTGCAGTCCCTGCGGCAAATATTACCACTCGCCCCTTATTCAGATGACGTACAGCACGTTGCCTGGCATATGTTTCGCATACAGTCGGCATGGGAATAGCTGACAAAACGCGGGCCGGAACACCTGCCCTGTCAAGCACGTTTTCAATAGCCAACGAATTCATGACCGTGGCCAGCATCCCCATATAATCCGCGCTGACCCTGTCCATCCCTTGAGAAACACCGGCAACTCCTCTAAATATATTACCGGCCCCCACAACCAGACTCATCTGAACACCAAGATCTTTCAACTTCCTGATCTCGTCGGACAGGTAACCAAGGACCTCGTTGCTGATTCCAAAAGCGGCCTTTCCCATCAGGGCTTCGCCGCTAAGCTTTAACAATATCTTCTTGTACTTGCTCTTGTTCACGACTATCTCAATTGCGAGCGTTCACAGATGTGGCACCTGTAACCAGTTATAAGGTAAGGGATTATTTAAAAAACAACGCAAATATTCGGTTAACCCTTTTCTATATTGATCGGCGGCGTGAATATTGAATTTGCATTGCATGTTTTCGACTGTAGGGGCAACCCTTGTGGTTGCCATGTTGGATAGGGTACCACAAGGGGTACCCCTACGGTTTTTCTATTAAAATATCACACGGGCAAAGCCGATTATTTCCAAAAACGCCTCTATTCTCCAATCTGAAAACGGACAAATCTCTTGATAGAGATATTTTCACCAATTTTTGCCACCAGTTCGTTCAACAGGTCCTGAACAGAAAGGTCAGTATTCTTGACGAATTTCTGTTCCATCAGAGTCACCTCTGAAAAAAACTTCTCCATCTTGCCGGTAACTATCTTTTCAACGATGTTCTCCGGCTTTCCGGAATCCAGGGCCTGCTTTACATAAATATCCTTTTCCCGTGAGACCAGTTCCTCGGAAATTTCTTCTCTCTTGACGGCAATCGGCGCTGAAGCGGCAATGTGCATTGCAACGTCCTTTGCAAATTCGACAAATGCCTCATTTTTTGCAACAAAATCGGTTTCACAACCCACTTCCACCATAACGCCCAGTTTGCCGCCTGCATGAATATATGGCTGAATCACACCTTCAGTAGTGTCGCGCCCCGCCCTTTTCTGGGCAACTGCAAGGCCTTTCCTGCGAAGAAGGTCAACAGATTTTTCCATGTCGCCTTCTGTTTCGGTAAGCGCCTTTTTACAATCCATCATACCCGCATTTGTTCTGTCACGGAGTTCCTTTACCATCTGACTTGTAATCTTCACTGTAACTACCCTCTATTTTAAAGACTGATGGCATCGTAAAAAGTCCGATCTACTGCGTCGCCCCCAACACTTTCTGCGGGGCGCACCCCAAGGGCACTTCCTGCGGGGCGTATATCGAAATTTTTACTCAGCCATCCCCATTATTTTTTACGAAACCATCAAGACTGTCTCTTGATCGTTATTTTTTGTCCGAACCAGCCGCTTCCTGGTTTGCATCGTCACCTGCCGCCTCCATGGCAGCCGCCATTTCCGCGTCGGCTTTGGCATCCTCTACTTCTTCTCCACGTTTGGCCTTTCCAGCCAGAACCGCATCGGAAAGCCTGCCGGTTATCAGTTTTATCGACCTGATGGCATCGTCGTTACCTGGAATGGGGTATGTCAGACCATCAGGATCACAATTTGTATCTGCAATGGCGACCACTGCAATGCCGAGCCGATTAGCCTCATCAACCGCAATTTTTTCCCTTTTGGGATCTACTACAAATAGAACAGAGGGCAATGTCCTCATGTTCTTGACCCCGCCCAGGTTCCGATCCAGCTTGACCAGTTCCTTTTCCATCTTGAGCATCTCTTTCTTCTTGTACTTGTTGATGGTGCCGTCTTCACGTATGGACTCAATATGCTTCAGGCGATCGACACTCTTTTTAATGGTCTGGTGGTTTGTCAGCATTCCACCCAGCCAGCGATGATTGACAAAAAACATCCCGCATCTCTCGGCCTCTTCCTTGATAATGTCCTGCGCCTGACGCTTGGTGCCGACAAAAAGAACAGTCCCGCCATCAGCTACTCTGTCCACTATATATTCATAGGCCGTGTTGAACAGACCCAGAGTCTTGTCCAGATTAATTATGTAAATTTTATTCCTTGCCCCAAAGATATAAGGTTTCATCTTCGGGTTCCAACGACGGGTCTGGTGGCCAAAATACAACCCTGCCGTCAACATCTCCTTCATTGTGATATGCGACATAAATATTTTTCCTCCTGTTTTTTGGTTAGGCTTCCATCCCATCTTCCCAACCCCTGTTTACGGGGCACCAGAGGGAATTTCATTTAAGGATGTGTTTTATATTGAACAAAGCTTTTTACCACCAGTTACTTTTTTTTGCAAGACAGAACCAAACCCTCCGGAAAAAACCTTGACTTAGGGGACAAAAGTACTCATCGTTACAAACTTATCTGTGACTGCTCAACCATCAATCTTCGGCCTTCAGCCTTCAACCTAAATTCCTGAGTAATTACTCATTATCCATGAAAACCTCGATCACATCTTTAAAACCCAAAAAAATCCTTGTTCGCTCAACCAACTGGATTGGTGATGCGATCATGACCACGCCGGCTGTACATTCCATACGAAAAAACTTCCCAGACGCCTCTATTTCCATACTTGTACATCCATGGGTCGCTGATGTATTCAATTCCAGCCCTGACGTGGATGAAGTGTTAATTTACGACAAAAAAGGCATACATAGCGGCCTTTCAGGAATGTGGAAGTTGAGCAGGGAACTTTCACGCCACTCTTTTGATATTGCAATTCTTCTTCAGAATGCATTCGAGGCAGCCTTTATTGCCAGGCTCGCCGCCATTCCGGCTCTGGCAGGATATAAAAGCGATGGCCGAGGGCTTTTGCTTACTCATGGCGTTCGTTTTAAAAAAGAAATAAAGAAAATCCACCAAGTCCATTATTATCAGGAAATGGTCAAAAGCTTAGGCCTCACGCCGGGACGTGACAAATTGTCCCTTGAGCTTCCTGAATCAAAAAAAAAATGGGCCAGGGAATTCATATCATTTATAAAAAAGGGACCTGTAGTGGGATTGAACCCAGGGGCCGCCTTTGGCCCTGCCAAACGTTGGCCGCCTGAAAAATTCGGCAGACTCGCCTTACTCCTTAGTGAAAAACTGGAAGCCACCATGTTTATCTTTGGAACAGAGGCCGACAAATCCGCGAACGCGAAAATACATGGTTTTGCTCCCGGCAATATTATTGACCTTGCCGGTAAAACATCACTTGCCGAAGCCATGGCCCTGATTGCAATCTGCGATGCCTTTGTCACCAATGACTCCGGCCTGATGCATGTAGGAGCAGCCCTTAAGACACCCATGGCCGCTATATTCGGATCCACCAATTCGATCACGACAGGACCTTTTTCAGAAAACGCGATTGTGATCCGAAAAGATCTTGATTGCAGTCCATGTCTCAAGACCCACTGCAAAACCGATTTTGAGTGCATGATGGCCATAACAGAGGAAGAAGTCTTTGAGGCGGTGAGTTCTATTATAAAAAAGTAAGCGTTCACTATGAAAAAGGGTAAAGAGAGATGAAAACCGGACGTCCCGCCGTCTTTCTAGATAGAGACGGAACCATAAACGAACAGATGGGCTATATTAATCATGAGACCCGATTCCGCCTGCTGCCCCGGGTTGCCGCCGCAATAAAACTGCTGAACGAAAAAAAAATCCCTGCCTTGGTTTTCTCAAACCAGTCAGGATTGGCAAGAGGCTATTTCCC
>DAOVYS010000248.1 GCA_030635485.1 Pseudomonadota bacterium
AAGAAATGGCAGGAAAAATGGCTCGCTGAAAAGACCTTTAAGGTCTCTGAAGATCCGTCACAGGAAAAATACTACCTTCTTGAAATGTTCCCCTACCCTTCGGGCCGCATCCATATGGGCCATGTCCGGAACTACACAATCGGCGACGTTATTGCCAGGTACAAACGGATGAAGGGTTTCAACGTCCTGCACCCCATGGGATGGGACGCATTCGGAATGCCTGCCGAGAACGCGGCAATCAAGCACAACACGCATCCCGCATCCTGGACTTACGAAAACATCGATTACATGAAGGACCAGCTCAGGAGAATGGGCTTTTCTTACGACTGGGACCGTGAACTGGCAACCTGCGGTCCCGACTATTACCGCTGGGAACAGCTCTTCTTCATAAAGCTTTACAAAAAGGGTCTGGCGTACCATAAGCTGACCACAGTCAACTGGTGCGAAGGATGCAAGACCGTTCTGGCAAACGAACAGGTCATCGACAACTTGTGCTGGCGCTGCGACACCCAGGTTGTTCCAAAGGAGATGAACGGCTGGTTCTTCAAGATCACGGACTATTCCGAGGAACTTTTAAAAAAATTCGAATCCCTCACCGGCTGGCCGAAAAAGGTCCTGACCATGCAGAGGAACTGGATCGGCAAAGGCGTGGGCGCAAAAGTCGAGTTTCCCATTGAAAACAGCAACGAGTTCCTCAAAATATTCACGACCCGGCCGGACACCATTTACGGCGCAACCTTTATGTCCATTGCCCCGGAACATCCCCTGCTGCCGATTCTCGTGCAAGGGACCGGTCAGGAAGAGGCGGTCGCTGAATTCGTTGAACATGCAAAGCTTGAAAAGCAGCGCCGGCAGCCTGAGGATGAGCTGGAAAAAGAGGGCGTGTTCACGGGAAGCTACTGCATCAATCCGTACAACGGTGATCGATTGCCGATCTACACGGCAAACTTTGTTCTCATGGAATACGGAACCGGCGCGGTTATGGCCGTGCCGGCGCATGACCAGAGGGATTTCGAATTTGCAAAAAAATATGATATCCCGATAAAGGTCGTGATCCAGCCCAAGGGCGAGACCCTGGCCCCTGCCACAATGGAACAGGCGTACGAAGATCCGGGCATAGTAGCCAACTCTGACCGATTCGACAACATGGCATCTGAAGATGCCAAGATTACGATCACGGAACTTGCGGCTGAAAAGGGCTTCGGCAGAAAACAGACCACATTCCGTCTCCGCGACTGGGGGGTCTCAAGGCAACGCTACTGGGGCGCTCCCATTCCAATGATCAACTGTCCGGAATGCGGAATTCAGCCGGTTCCGGAACAAGACCTTCCCGTCATACTGCCGACGGATATCGAATTTGACAAAAACGGCAGATCCCCGCTCCATACGCTTGAAAGCTTCTTTGCCGTCAAATGTCCCAAATGCGGGGCCAATGCCAGGCGTGAAACAGACACTTTTGACACCTTTGTGGAATCGTCATGGTACTTTGCCAGATTCGCGTGCCCCAATTTCGACAAGGGACCTTTAAACAGGGATGCTGTTGATTACTGGCTGCCGGTTGATCAGTATATCGGCGGGATTGAACACGCAATCCTGCATCTACTCTATGCACGTTTCTTTACCAAGCTCTTAAGGGACATGGGTTACCTGACCGTGGACGAGCCGATTACAAACCTGCTGACTCAAGGCATGGTCATAAAAGACGGCTCCAAGATGTCCAAATCAAAGGGCAACGTGGTTGACCCAAACGACCTGATCGAACAATACGGTGCCGACACAGTCCGGCTCT
Organism: Pseudomonadota bacterium; assembly: GCA_030635485.1. Classification (GTDB taxonomy): domain Bacteria; phylum Desulfobacterota; class Desulfobulbia; order Desulfobulbales; family DAOVYS01; genus DAOVYS01. The sequence goes on from DAOVYS010000248.1 coordinate 1,790, forward strand.
TCAGCCTGTTCGCCGCACCGCCGGAAAGGGACCTGGAATGGAACGATAAAGGCGTGGAGGGATCATCCAGATTCCTGTGGCGCGTATTCCGTTTTGTGACCAATAATCTTGAAATGCTCAAGGGAGACAAGAAAATTTCAGTCTCGGATCTGAACACAAGCAGCCGTTTGCTCCACAGAAAGACGCACCAGACGATTCGGAAGGTAGGAAGCGACATAGAAGAGAGTTTCCACTTCAACACCGCAATAAGCGCGGTAATGGAACTTGTGAACACCCTGTTTTCCGTGACAGGAGAAAACTCAAAAGAAGAGGTTGAGCCGGCTGTTATCCGTCAATCGGTTAAGGCCGTCCTTTTACTCCTCTATCCCATGGTGCCCCATTTCTGCGAGGAACTCTGGGAATTGACCGGCCACTTGCAACCTCTATCAAACGCCGAATGGCCTAAATTCGATCCCGAGGCGGCCAGAGACGAGGAAATCACAATTGTTATTCAGGTAAACGGCAAGGTGAGAAGCCGCCTTCAGGTCGCGCCCGGAATCGCGGATGATCAGGTAAAGGAGATGGCGGTTTCCGATGAAAAGGCGGCAAAATTCATCAAGGACAAAGAGATCAGAAAGATCATCGTTGTTAAGAACAGGCTCGTAAATATTGTAGTGTAAGTCCTATAAGGAAATGAAAATGGACAAAATCACCAAATACGCAGCACTGGCAATAATTTATTTAACAGTTGCATGTTTTTTTGCCGGATGCGGCTACAAAAATCCGTATCTCGATTCAGACGGCGCCACGAAAGCGCCCGTTTCCATGCACGTGCCCATGTGGACTAACCAGACCAATGAACTGGGACTGGAATCGGTTTTTCACAGGGAGCTCACCGGCTGGCTGCAAAAAAACAGACAGATCAATCTGGTCTCTGAAGAGGATAATGCGGATTACATCCTGAAAGGGACCCTGCTCTCAATCGAGCATCCGGCGCTCTCTTACGGACAATTCGACCAGGCGGTTGAACTTGAGGTCAGGATAGAGGTCAATTACACCCTTACTGAAACCGATTCCAACAATGTGGTCATAAAAAAGTCCCGGAAAAAACTGGAAGAACCCTATTTCGTGGCCGGCAACTGGACCATGACCCGCGGCAACCTTGAAAAATCCTTAAAAAAAATGGCAGAGAAACTGGCCGAAGAAATTTATATGGAGATCATGTTCTCTGTTCTGTAAAGAAGAGAAAACAAGTGAGTCTGCATTTTCTCCGCTCGGCTTAACGCCTGAGGATTCCCACCATTTTACCGATTATCGACACCACCCCCCTTTTTCTGCCCTTAAAAATCAGAGGTGCATAAGATTCATTTTCCGCATGTAATCTGATACTGGTCCTGTCTTTATAAACCCTTTTCAAGGTCGCTTCAGGCAGCACATCCTGAACCAGCACCGCTGCTATTTCCCCATTTTCTACCTTGCGTTGCGGCCTTATAACGGCAATATCGCCATCCAATATATGCGCATCTATCATGGAATCGCCCCGAACCCGCAAACCAAAGCATGCCTCGGAACCGAATAGTTCCGGATCAATGCCAAGTACCTCCTCAATGTTTTCCAGAGCTTCCAGGGGGTCTCCAGCGGCTATGACACCGACCACCGGTAATCCTTTGGCTATTAATGAATGTCCTGTCCGCCAGGAACGTTTTTTTCCTGTCTCTGCATGAATATACCCTTTTTCTTTCAGTACACTGAGTACGCGATGCACGCCGCCTGGAGAGCGCAACCCCAAATGATCGCAAATTTCCCGGATTGTCGGCGCTATTCCATACTCCTTCTGATATGCGGCAATATATTCAAATACGGACTTCTGTCGACTGGGAAGCCTTTCAGGATCAAGCATAATCATAGG
>DAOVYS010000243.1 GCA_030635485.1 Pseudomonadota bacterium
AGTCAGTGCATGGATAATTTTATTCCCCAAAGGGGAAATGGCGTATAGCCGGTGTGCTTCAGCCACCGGTATGGGGTGCACATAGGGATCGTCATGAAGGGACGACGCCTTCCTGTGGCCGATCCCCCTCAAAACGTCGTCCCTTCGGGACTGATATATTTGGGTTATCCGTTACCGGTGGCTTAAAGCACACCGGCTATACGCCTCCACCCCTTCGGGGTTTTACCAATACAGTATTTATTGGGTAAAGGGCAGGTCTAGGAGGTTGTCCTAGAAGGTGGACAGAATGAATTCATCAATATCTCTCCTTGTTGATTCCCGCTCCTTTTGACTCGGATGCCCAATAGCGAGTACTGCCATCAGATCATATTCACTTCCAAGTGACAGGATTTTATTCACCTTATCCTTATTTTTCAGTATCTGGCCCAGCCAGACAGCCCCAAGTCCCATGGCCTCGACTGCAAGGAGCATGTTCTGTATGCAGGCGCCTGCTGACTGGTGATCTTTAACTTCATCGTACATGGCGCCTTTGTCCAGAAAAACGGCTATCACGGCAGGTGCTGCCTGAATAATATGAGAGTAATGGGTCTGTTGCGCGAGTTGTTCACGGACGGCCGGGTCGCGAACAATCACGAATTTCCATGGCTGATTGTTCAGGCCGGATGGTGCCCAGGTCCCGGCGCGAACTATCTCTCTGAGCTGTTCAAGAGTGACCTCATCATCGGTGTATTCACGAATAGAGCGTCGCTTATAAATAGCTTTGATAATGGGCGATGTCATGTCGTGGTTAAGTGGTTGAATTGGTTGAGTTGGTTGATTAGTTGGGGGGTTGTTTTCCACTTAACCACCCAACTAATCAACCATCAGTTAACCCGGCAAAGAATAGCCCGAGCAGCATGTGTTTGTCAACTGTTTGCTGAGTACACTAGGACGCCTGTTGCACGGATCATGATAATCTGTTAGTAGAGTTGTGAATCAATTCGGATTTCAATTTTCAAGGAAGATTGTTTTGTCAAAAAAAAAGAATAAAAAGAAAATGCCGCTGCCTGTCCTGGAGGCGGGTGTAACTCTTGTTGACACGCACTGTCATCTTGATATGGATCCGCTTATGCGGGAGTGCGGCAGTGTGATTGAAAGGGCTTTGGCGGGTGGTGTGACCCGTATGGTAACAATCGGCATTGATCTTGAGAGTTCTCAAAAGGCGGTCGATCTGGCTGCGGCGAACAAAGGAGTTTACGCCGCAGTAGGCGTGCATCCCCACAATGTGGGGGGCGTAACCGATAACCAATACAGGGAACTGATCAGACTTGCCGGCCGGCCGGAGGTCGTGGCCTGGGGCGAAATCGGAATGGATATGGTCAAACGGTACGAACCTTTAGAACTCCAGAAAGAGCATTTCCTGCGGCAGCTTAAGATTGCAAAAGATCTTGCTCTTCCAGTGATTATCCATGACCGTGAGGCCCATTCGGATATTCTTGCCGGCCTGATGGAATATGCACCGTTCCCTGCCAAGGGCGTGATTCACTGTTTTTCCGGTGATGCGGAGCTGGCGGCCAGGGTCGTTGATCTGGGATTTTATGTCTCGATCCCAGGGGTTGTGACGTTTAACAAGGCGGAACAACTCCAGGATGCGGTGAGGCGGGTTCCCCTGTCCCGCCTTTTTCTGGAGACGGATGCACCGTTTCTGGCTCCAGTGCCGAAAAGAGGGAAGTCCAATGAACCGATTTTTGTCCTTTATACGGCACAAAAGGTTGCTGAGCTTAAAGGCGTCACCCTTGAAAAGGTTGCCCGAAATACCACTTTGAATGCAGAGAGTCTTTTCGGGTTTGATGATTAGCATGGTCCAGACTGTAGGGGCAACCCTTGTGGTTGCCATGTCTGGCCAGGGTACCCACAAGGGGCACCCCTACGGTTTTTCTATTAAAATATCACACGGGCAAAGCCGAATATTTACGATTAGCCGGGAAAATTAAAAGAATGAATACAATCAAGGAAAACATCCAACATGTCCGGGAGCGTATCAGAGCAGCGGCAATCAGGGCCGGCAGGGAGCCGGATTTAATCAGGCTGGTTGCGGTAAGCAAGCGAAAGCCCGTTGAATTGATCCGGGATGCCGTGGATTGCGGGCAGCTTGTTTTTGGAGAAAATTATTTTCAGGAATCAAAAGAGAAGATTTTAACACTCGGCAGGGATCTCACATGGCATTTTATAGGTCATTTGCAGAGCAACAAGGCCAGGGCCGCTGCTGAACTCTTTCAGGTGATCGAGACCGTGGATCGCTTAAAACTTGCAAATGGACTTGAAAAACACCTGGCAGCGCTTAACAGGACAATGGATGTTCTGGTACAGGTGAATGTGGGCAGAGAATCGCAAAAAGGAGGCGTATTGCCGGAAGATGCTGAAAAGCTCATCCGGGAGATCTCTTTGTGCAGTCATCTCAAGGTCAAAGGGCTGATGGCCATGCCGCCTTTTTTTGCCGATTCAGAGAATGCACGGCCCTTTTTTCAGGAGATGCGGCAGCTCGGAGAGGATTTGACAACAAAAGGGCTGATCGGACGCCATGGGCCGCTGGAACTCTCAATGGGCATGACAGGAGATTTTGAGGTGGCCATTGAGGAAGGAGCCACTTCAGTCCGTATAGGGACCGCTTTGTTCGGTCCCCGCAGCTGCGATAGAAATTAGGAATTACAATTTTTTGATGATGTAAGTTCTCAATAATTGCAGGTGAAATGGTATATGTTCCTTGATGACTTTTTTTCTCTCATCTTAGCCCTGTAAGGGCGATATCCCATAGCCCAGGGCAACGCCCTGGGGTTCGGAATAACCAAAAATCAAGCCCTGAAAGGGCGATATAAAGATGCGGGCCATTCATCGACGCTCGTTTTGTACCGCCCTTTCAGGGCTTGACAAGAGAGGACATCAATCTTTGTTGCCTTGCACAAAGGTCATTATTTTCACAACGAATTCGTAATTCCTAATTTTCACGCTTACATCGCGCTACCCGCGTCCAGCTCGTCAATCTGCTTATTTATTGAGGTCTGCAATTCTGCAGGCAGGTCTTCCATTTCAACGTTTAAGAATCCGCGGACAATGGTGGATGTGGCTTCATCTTCGTCCAGGCCGCGTGCCATTAGATATTCGATCTCTTCCTGGGCAATCTTGCCCACAGCCGCCTCATGGGAGAGTTCGACGCCGTCTAAGTTGGCATCCAGTTCGGGAATAGCATAGATACGGCCGCCGCCTAAAATCAGCCCCTTGCATTCCAGATGGCCGCGCGCAGGCACTGCAGATGCGCCTATGTGACCACGGTTGATTACCGTTCCGCCTGTTGTCAGGGTGCGTGCTATGATTTCACCATGGGTTTCCGGGGCATTTAAAAGCATGCGGTTGCCCGAGTCAACATAGGACCCTTTCGGCGCCACGATTACGGAATTAAAACGCGCTACCGCGCCTTTTCCATTTAAAGATAGTGTCGGATACATCTGCAGGTCTGTGACCGATTTTAACAGAACGTAATTGCTGATGAATACGGCATCCTCTTCCAGTACGCCCGCGGAACGTGGGCGTACCGCGGTTTCCTCACCCCAGTTATGAATCATGGTAAAGGTGAGTTTGCCGCCTTTTTTTACCCAGAACTCGGATATGCCGAGATGCGCGGTCTCACGAGTACCATGGGCGGTTGCGCAGCCGGTGACAATGTGCATTTCAGCGCCTTCTTCGACCACAACAATGTTGTGCACGTTCTGGGCCAGACCGCTGCCCTTGATAAACA
>DAOVYS010000077.1 GCA_030635485.1 Pseudomonadota bacterium
ACCCCGACAGAGGCAATATAAAGATCAGGGAGTTCAGGCCACTGTTTCACGACACGGTTATTCACCGTTTAGGGTTGTGACCGCTTACCTTTATGCTCCGGATAAAGTTCCAGAATAGCATCTTCTCCGGCCGCAACAACACCTCTTTCCGTAATGAGTCCTGTTATAAGCCTTGACGGAGTAATATCAAATGCATAGTTTGCGGTTTCCGTTTCTTCCGGGGCAATAAGAACTGTTTCAATCTCACCATCTGCCGTCTTTCCGGACACATATTTTATTTCATCCGATGATCTCTGTTCTATAGGAATATCCGAGATATTGTCACCAATATTCCAGTCAAAAGTGGAAGAGGGGAGGGCGACGTAAAAGGGTATCCGGTTGTCACGCGCCGCCACCGCCTTCAGATAGGTGCCGATCTTGTTTGCAACGTTTCCTGTTCTTGTTGTACGATCCGTACCCACTATCACCATGTCCACCAATCCATTCTGCATCAGATGACCGCCTGTATTATCCGGGATCAGTGTGTGGGGAATTCCCTCTTGTTTTAATTCCCAGGCGGTGAGTTTGGCTCCCTGCAACCAGGGCCGTGTCTCGTCCACCCAGACATGTATCTTGATTCCTGCCCTGTGGGCCGCATAAATCGGAGCTGTTGCCGAACCGTAATCCACAAAGGCGAGCCAGCCGGCATTACAGTGGGTGAGTATGTTAACAACAGAGTCCGGTTTTAAGCGGCTTATTTCTTCAATTACGGTTTTACCGTGCAGCCCGATATTTCTGCAGAATTCAACATCTTCATCAGCAATCGCGCATGCGGTTGAAAAACTCGCTTTTATTTTTGCTTCAAGGCTATGTTCAGCGCTAATTGTCTGGAGTTGCCTTTTAACAGCCCATGCAAGATTACCGGCAGTGGGGCGAGTGGCCAGGATTTTTTCAGATGACTCTTTTATATGTTCATCCGCTCTCTTTGCGGGCGCGGAAAGAGCGGCTATATACATTCCAAATCCGGCTGTTGCACCGATAAGACCGGCGCCTCGCACATGCATGTCCCGAATGGCTGTTTCAAAATCCTGTACGGTTTTTAAATCTTCCACAACAAACTCATGGGGAAGGTGACGCTGATCTATAATGCGGATGATTTTGTTATCACCTTTGTCAGGCCAGATGGTCCTGTAATTGACTCCGTTTACTTTCATGTTTGTTTCATGTCCCTGTTATTCGCATTCGCAGGCCCCAAGTACGCTTTTCAGGACCTTTTCCATCTTTTCCCTGTGAGACCCCTGCCAGTACAGCTTATCGCAGTCCGGGCAGATGTGAAAAGAGTCGTAATATTTTTTTGTCAAAGGCTTAAGCCGATGAATTATCCGCTCCTTGGCAACAGGAACCAAATTTCCGTTGCAAACAAGACATCTGGAAAATGGTGAAACCTTGTCACTCAAACAAAACAGATTAATTATTTCGGCAAGTTGTTTTTTGGGATCGACTTCTCGCACCAGATGACCGAATATCACATTTTTTCTTTTCAGCAGGTTACAATCTTTTGTAAGGAGGATCCTTTTTTCCTGCTCAGAGATTTCCGCGAGTTCCGGATCGGTCATCCCGTTTTTATAAAAGGTGTCAAAACCCGACATCCTTAAAAAGGTTGCCAGTTTTCCAACATTCACGTCAACCACGAATCGGATTTGCTTAAGAGGTTCCGGCCGCAGGAGAGAAGGCGAAAAGAGGTCAAAAGGTGGCGTCAACCCAAACACATCCACCTGATCCGTATCCTTGGCAATATATTCAAAAGTGACCTCTTTATGGTTAACAAGCAGCCTTTCAATTTCAGCATGCGGTATGCCGAGAGACTCGATCACATCCTTGATGGAGGCCCGTCTGTTAAAGCTGAGGTTGAGACTTCCATTTTCATCAGCCGGTTGAGTCAACAGGTCCCCAAGGTTTCCGTGGAATTTGATATGGATTGTGTTCATTGGTTTGCAGTATACATGTATCAAAAAAGGCCACTTCCCTCATAAAAGGAAATGGCCTTTTTTGTGTCCAGTCACAATCAAATCCGGCATTACTTATTCTTCAGATCCTGGAACATTTCATATGCCTGTTCAGGCTTCATGTCGTCGTGCACAACAGCCTTTACTGCCTGGATCATTGCAACAGGCGCTTCGGACTGGAAGATGTTTCTTCCCATATCGACTCCCGAGGCCCCTTTCTGAACAGCGTTATATGCCATGGTAAGCGCATCCAGTTCAGCCATTTTTTTGCCGCCTGCCATCACGATGGGCACGGGGCAGCTTGCGGTTACTGTCTCAAAACCTTCAGGAATGTAATAGGTCTTTACATAATGCGCACCAAGTTCCGCACACATCCTGCATGCAAGACGGAAGTAGCGGGCGTCCCGATTCATGGTTTTGCCGACCGCGGTGACAGCCAGGATCGGAATACCATACCTTGATCCCATATCAACGAGACGTGTCATGTTGTTGATAGTCTGTGTTTCATATTCTCCACCAATAAAGACCTGGACGGCAAGGGCTGCTACGTTTAGACGAACAGCATCCTCAATGCTTACTGCAATATGTTCGTTGGAGAGTTCTTTCAGGATGCTGGGCCCTCCGCTTGCCCTCAGAACAATAGCCTTGGTGTATGAGGGAGGAACGTTTGAGCGCAGGATTCCTCTTGTGAGCATCAGGGTATCAGCATACGGTGCAATCGGCATTATCTTTACGTCAATACGCTCAAGGCCGGTCGTCGGTCCCTGGAAGTAGCCGTGGTCAACAGCAAGCATTACTGTGCGTCCTGACTTTGGGTTGAAAATTCGGGCCATGCGGTTTTTCATGCCCCAGCCCAGCTCATTACACCCTTTTAGAAAAAAACCTTCACATTCAGCTGGCGAATCAAGACAAAAATCTTTACCTTCCTTATCCGGTGCCGGCATCTATTAATCCTCCTTATAATATTTAAACATTCTATTCCTGTGGTCTGATGATGACCTTTATAGCCCTACCCGCCTCGGCGGCCAGGCGGAAACCTTTAACCGTATCCGAAAGACCCAGTCTATGTGTAATCATCTCTTCCACCTTGATTCGTTTTCGTGCAATAAGTTCAAGAGCGGTTGCGCAATCGGAAGGGCTTGCGGCATAGGTTGTAGTGACCGTGACATCCCGTCTCCAGAAGAGATCGTTTATGGACAAGGGTATTGTAACACCCTCCATGGTAGGTGCAAAAACCAGAATGGTGCCACCTCGTTCCACAGCATTAAACGCCTGTAGAAAAACAGATTTCGCGGTTGCGCACACCACCACGATATCAGCTCCGCGGCCGTTGTTGTTTTCTCTGATAAGGGATGGGATATCCTCTCCTGCATGAAAGGCCAGGTCAGCGCCGAATTTTTTTGCAGCTTCAAGACGGTGCCCGTCTATATCTGTGGCGATTACAAGTCCCGCCCCGGTTGCGGCAGCCAGGTTTGTATGGAGAAGTCCAGAGATGCCGCTTCCCAGGACCAGAACAGTTGCACCGGGTCTCAATCTTGCCCTGGACTGCCCCCGCAGCACGCATCCTAATGGTTCGACAAAGGTTCCTTCGTCATAACTTACACTGTCCGGGAGTTTCCATATTCCGGATCGGACGTTTATGGCATGAAGTCTTGTGTATTCACAGAATCCGCCCGGCATAAATCTGGTTCGGCCGAGAAGTGTGTCGCACATTGTTTCGTGACCGGTCCGGCAGTAATGACAATTACTGCATGGAACATGATGAGTGGCAACGATTCGGTCTCCCAGTTTAAATGATTCTACCCCCTGGCCGACCTCAACCACCTCGCCCGCTGTTTCGTGACCTAGAATAAGTGGGGCTTTGTGAATTCGGTACCACTCCATAAGATCGCTTCCGCAGATGCCGCTCGAGTGAATTTTCATGAGCAGTTCGCCTGGTCCGATAGAGGGTTTGGGCGCCTCTTCGATCCGGACATCCCGGTTGTTGTAATACATTGCAACGCGCATAGAATTAGGTTGTTGTGTCAAGTGGTTTAAGATTTGGCGGTTTTTGCTATCCCGCTTACAAGGTTTGGATGAAAATGTAGCCCAAGATTATAAAGATTACAATAGCCTTTTGGTGAACCGGGTTTTGATGAATAAAAATGTTGTGTCGGATCCTGGATTCAGGTTAGATTTGTGGATTGTTTGATTAGTTTAATTTACAAAAACCCCGAGGGACAAAAGTGAGGTTTTAAAAGATATGGCGGAAATAAAGAGCACTCTTCAAAAGGTCATGGAGAAATTGGCCGAAATGGATGCTGCTTCAGATGGCGGAGATGAGTTCGATTCCGAAGAAAAGATCAAGGATGGGATGCGTCTCGGCGCCCGTTTTCTGCGCGGCGAGGTCTCGGGACTGGACCAGGTTTTAGACGATTATTCAGAGGCGGATAGACCGTTGATCATGAAGGGCGTTGCCCGGACGATGCTTCGTAACATCGTTCTTCCGAGAGAGGCTGGTAAGCAGAAAGAATCGGAAATGGCCATGCAGGGACTCCTTGAGATAAGCCGTGGAAGCAGCCGGATGGTGGATGTGTGTACAGACATGAAACAAAACCTTGACCGCTATCTTGACAACAAGGAGCAATACCGTAAACAGCTTGAAGCTGCCTTTTTGTCGCAGATGGAGATGATGGAGGGTTCGGTTGCACAGCAGACCGGCATGTCCATAAAGCTTGAACCGTCCCAACATCCGAAATTTCAGGAGGAGTGGATGAAGGTTGTTACCGGTCTTAATGATCAGTACTCCAATGTTCTGGAGCAGCAGAAGGCGATGGTGGAGCAGTTTTTAATTTTGTAAGCGTTCACCAGCACCCCAAGGGCACTTCCTTCGGGCGTACAGAAGCCTGGGGCACTGGTAAACGCTTACACGCCTGGGGTTCCCGTAAGTTTGTACCCCCGGTGAACGGTTACTTTTAATTGAACTAAAATGACCAGCGAATTATTGAATATAATCCGGTTGAGGCTGAAACGCAGAAAACTGGATGCACTTCTTGTTACCCAGCCCGAGAACAGGCGATATTTAAGTGGGTACACACCAAAAGACACCTCGATTCAGGAAAGCTCCGGAACGTTGTTGATTCCTGTAAAAGGCACGCCTTTTCTGCTCACCGATTCCAGATTTTTGCTTCAGGCTGAAAAAGAGGCCAAAGGCTTTAAAATCGAGTTGTATCAGCGCGGCCTTATATTCCTGCTTAAAAGACTGTTGGAGCAGTTTTCTATAAAACGGCTGGCCTTTGAGAGTCATTATACGCTTCATTCGACGGCAACCACCCTGATTAACGCAGCGGAAAAGGTGGGAGTAGAAGCGGTTCCCCTGACCGGTCTTGTGGAAAAGCTGCGCTCCATAAAAACCGGTACAGAGCTTAAAAAGATTCAGAGATCGGTAGAGCTTAACGAAAAGGTGTTTCAGGAAGTTTACAAAGGGCTTTATCCAGGTCAGACGGAACTGGAAGTGGCCGTCAGGATCGAAACCGTGATGCGAAAAATGGGAGCCGAAGGCCCCAGTTTTGAATCAATAGTTGCAGGTGGCCCTAACGGCGCAATGCCGCATGCGGTCCCGTCCGGACGGAAGCTGAAAAAAGGTGAACCCATTGTGATAGACATGGGCTTGATATTGGACGGCTATTGTTCCGACATGACCCGCACCGTGGTGCTCGGGACACCGGATGGACGGACGGTTGAGCTTTTCAGGCTTGTCAGAAAGGCGCAACTGGCGGGAATCAAGCGGATAAGGGACGGAGTTGCGGCAAAGGAAGCGGACCGGGCCGCAAGGGATATTATTTCAGATGCGGGATACGGTGCACAATTTGGCCACGGCCTCGGCCACGGCGTGGGCCTGGCGGTTCATGAAGCCCCTTCTCTCAACAGACGCAGCCGGAAAAAATTAAAATCAGGAATGGTTGTGACTGTGGAACCGGGAATTTATATCCCGGGGTGGGGCGGGATAAGGCTTGAAAATATGGTTGCGGTGACGAAAAACGGCTGCCATGTTCTTAATAAAGATACTACCTTTCTTGATCTGTAAGCATTCACAGGCACCGCATCTGCACGTAATTATGGCAACCGGCATAGGTGGGCTATAAAAATCTTTCTATGTTTGAAAATATTTAGGTTTTAGGAAGATTTTATTAGGGAAAGGGTTTGTCGAATATTTACGTTTCTGATTAGCTGTTATTCCAGATTTTGACAATCTTTTCGGCTACCTGTAAAGGAGTCTTTTGGTCGGTCTCTATTTTGTGAAGGGCGCTCTTTTGGTATTTGGGGGTTCTTTTTTGAAGGACTTCTGAAATTTCTTCTGTAAATGTCTTTCCGGGCGTGAGAGCGGGCCGTTCGGTGGTTGACTCGATTCGGCTCATTATTACATCCACAGAGGCGTGGAGCCAGAAGATGATGCCGTTTTTTTTAAGGGAATCTATGTTTTCCGGCCGTTCGATGACCCCTCCGCCTGTGTCGACAACCACGTTGTCAAGCTCCGAGACCTTTTCCGCCACTTCTGATTCAGCGTCTCTGAATCTGTACCAGCCGTACTTTTCAACGATTTTCGGAATTGAAAGGCCCATGAGCTTTTCAATTTCAGCGTCCATGTTGACGAGTTTCATGTTGAGCTGATCAGCGAGAATTTTTCCCACAGCGCTCTTTCCCGTGCCGCGGTAGCCTATTAAAACGATATTCATGAACCAAGACTCTCCATTACGACCCGCCGCATTATATCAACCGGGGCCTTCTCGCCTGTAAAGCGTTCAAACTGGAGAACCGCCTGGTTGATGAACATCTCGACACCCCGGATTATCTTGAGGCCGCGTTCTCTGGCCTGGGTGAGCAGTTTTGTGTCCAGGGGATTGTAGACGATGTCAAATACAGCCTGTTCCGGACGGAAAAGATCTGGTGGAACAAGAGACGCATCTTCGTTCGGGTGCATGCCCACAGGGGTGGTGTTGATGATAAGATCCGCATCTTTTACACCCGCGGCAATGGATTCTGTTGAGAGTTTTTCCGGTTCTATGGGGGTGTTGGTGGAGTTTTTGAGATCCGTGGCCAGGCGATTGAGCCGCTCTTTATTGTTGTTTAATAAAATAAGCCTGGAAAGTCCGGCTTTTTGGGCCAGCGTGAATGCAATGGCCCGCGCTGATCCTCCGGCGCCGAGCATGAGTACCGTCTTACCGGAAAGCTCGATCCCCGCATCCATAATGGCCTTGTGGGCGCCCGGGCCGTCCGTTCCAAATCCTGTGAGCCGGCCGTCATTGTTGATAACTGTGTTAATGGAACCGATGTGTCTGTCAACATCAGGTATTTCATCAACATATTTCATGACTTCCACCTTGTGTGGAATCGTGACACTCATACCGCGAAAATTGTTCAGAGCCCGCATTCCGCAAAGGGCGGAGCCCACATCTTCCACCTTAAATGCCAGGTAGACGAAATTGAGGCCCAGAGCTAAAAATGCCGCATTGTGGATGGAAGGAGAGAGGCTGTGCCCGACCGGGTTTCCTATAATGGCGCAAAGTTGGGTAGCAGTATTAATATGTTTCAAAATATGATTTTTTTGATCGGACCCTTAATGTTAAACCGTGAACCTGACAACCTGAGCAGTTCACAACTTTTTACGACTCCATCAATCGTTAAATCCCAGCAAATTGACCAGGTTTGTAATTATTCTGGAGGCATCTTCGTCCAGATTCACGGCCTGAAATCCTGTTACTAAAAAGGATGGGTTCACATCCTTTTCGCTCCACATGCTTACGGCCTCGAACCTGAGTGAGGTTTCCCGGAATTGTTCCTTGGGCAGCGTCATGCGGAGTTTGAAGGTCTGTTTAGTTTTAATGGGGTGTTCGCTGATCAGTTTTATCCCCTTGGTGGTGATATCCACAACATGTCCAAGCAGTTCATCGTTCTTTTCGTTAAACACCTCCAGGTAATATATGAGGTGCCGTCTCTTGAGAGTTCTTCCTTCTGTATCCATGTCAGCCTCCCTCTGTTGATTCTTTGTAAGCGATTACAGGTTAAGGGGGTAAGCCGTTCTCCGGTTATCTTGCCCCTGTGATCGGTTACGATTCTTTTTGTGTCTTAAACAACATTTACACGATCAAGAATAAATTTGACCACGTCATCCTTTTTCATTTTTGTGGAATCAATTATTGTAGCGTCTTTAGCCGGTTTCAGGGGTGACAGTTCCCTGGCGCTGTCGTTTTGGTCGCGTTTTATTATCTGTTTTAATATTTCATCCCGGTTAACATCCCCGGCTCCATTTTGCCTGAGCTGTTTTACTCTCCGCCCGGCCCGTTCATCAGGAGATGCATCCAGATAGAATTTATAATCAGCCTCAGGGAAAACGACTGTGCCCATGTCCCTTCCTTCCGCAACAATGCCTCCGGCCCGGCCCAGGCGTTTTTGCAGGCCTGTGAGTTTCTTCCGGACTGCTGGAATGGCCGAGACGCGGGATGCGATCATGGCTGTTTCCGGGGTCCGGATGGCCGAGCTTACCTCCTCGCCGTCCAGGAATACCCGTGTTTCCAATCCACCCGGCGCCAGGCTGAGATCCAGATTGTCCAGGAGTCGGGCCATGGCCTTTTTATTTTTTTCATCAATTTTGCTCCGGTGAACCTTGAGTCCTACGGCGCGGTACATGGCACCGGTGTCAAGATAGGTGAAATTAAGCTTTTCCGCCACAAGTGTGCTGATTGAGCTTTTACCCGCCCCGGAGGGACCGTCGACTGTTATTATAGCTTTTTTTTCAGACATAGGTAACTACTCAGGTACTCAGCCTATCTTACCACATTCTTTAAGGCTTTTTGTAAGCGCTGAGATAAAACGTTGGTTTTCGTCGGGCAACCCGGCTGTGATCCGGATGTAGTTGGGGTAACCATACGCCTTCATGCCCCGGATTATCACTCCTCTGGAAAGCAATTTTTTATATAGAGTATCTGCGTTGGTCTTTACATCAACCAGAACGTAGTTGGTCTGCGAAGGAAACGGGGTGCATCCCAAATCACGAACCTTGCTTGACAACCAGTCAATGGAGTCTCTGGTTATTTTCAACGTCTTCTGGTAATGCTCTTCATCGTCGAGCGCCGCCATTCCACCGACCTGTGCCGGATAATTGACATTAAAGGGTTGTCTGACCCTGTGGAGATAGTCAGCGATTTCAGGCCTCATCAGACCATAGCCGATTCTAAGCGCGGCAAGTCCATACGCCTTTGAAAAAGTTCTAAGTGCCACAACAGGCGTCTTTTTGTAAAGATAGTCCCGGGCGTCAAGGCGGATTTTTGGGTCGACAAAATCTACATATGCTTCATCAAGGACAATGATTACATTTTCAGGGATTTTTTCAAGAAACGACTCAAATTCATCTTTTTGAAAAACCGTTCCAGTGGGATTGTTTGGGTTGTCTAAAAAGATAAGCCGGGTTTTTTCCGTAACAGTGTCGGCTATTGCGTTAAGGTCGTGACGCATCTTCTTTAAAGGTACAACCCGGTTCATCCCGCCTCTTGACTGGACCACCTTATGGTAGACCAGAAATGTGGGCAGGCTTGAAATGACCTCTTCACCCGGGGACATAAAGGTGGTTGTAAGGAGTTCTATTATTTCGTTTGAGCCGTTTCCAAAAACGATCTCTTCAGGTTTTACATCCAGTTTGGTTGCCAACCGGTTTGTCAGATAGTAACAGCTTCCGTCGGGATAGATGTGCAGCTTGCTTAAGGCCTCCGTGATTGCGGCGACAGCCTTTGGCGAAGGTCCCAGCGCATTTTCGTTTGATGCCAGTTTTATGGAACCTGTGATTCCATATTCCCGTTCCAGCTCCTCAATCGGTTTGCCCGGAGGATAGGGAATAAGTGATTCTATGTTATCGGAAACGTTAAGTTTCATGTTCTGTTCCTTGACTTACTTTTCGGATGTAGAGGTATAACCCGCAACAGTTTATAACTATGCGCAATTAATTATGTCGCTATGCGTCATATCTCCGGGATATCCGGCAGTTCCATCCTTTGTTCAAAATTATACGCTGCTTTCAGCAATTTTTCCTCCTCAAAATGAGAGGCCTGCAGCTGGATTCCGATGGGCAGTCCACCTTTACTTACCCCGCAGGGTACTGATATTCCGGGAATTCCTGCAAGGTTTGCGGAGATTGTCAGAATATCGGATAGATACATGCCGAGCGGATCATCAGACATCTCGCCGATTCGCCATGCCGGCGTCGGGGTTACAGGCGAAGCTATAAT
>DAOVYS010000186.1 GCA_030635485.1 Pseudomonadota bacterium
AAACCAGCAGACAACAGCCCTTGTCTCGAACATCCTTTATGAAACCATCACCGGTACCCGGATTGTAAAGGCGTTCACTGCTGAGAAATATGAAATCCGCCGTTTTGCAAACATGGTGGACAGGCTCTTTAATATTATTCTACGAGATGCCAGGGTCAAGTGCCTCTCTCACCCGGTAATGGAGCTTTTAGGCGGCGTGGGCCTTGCCATGATCATTTTCTACGGCGGCAGAAACGTATTGAACGGCACATCCACGCCAGGGACGTTCACATCATTTCTGACCGCGCTTGTAATGGTCTATGAGCCGATAAAAGGGGTGAGCAAGATAAACAATGTGGTTCAGCGAGGTATTGCGGCGGCAGTCCGCGTATTCGATCTTCTGGAAATAAAATCAGATATCGTTGAACACCACGATGCCATGGAATTACCGCTGATCAAGGAACATATCGCGCTTGAGCATGTATCATTCAGCTATGACGGCGAAACAACCGTACTCCACGACATCAATCTGGACGTGCGTGCGGATGAGATGCTTGCCATTGTCGGCCCAAGCGGAGGCGGCAAGACAACGCTTATTAATCTGATCCCCCGGTTTTTCGAGGTAACCGGCGGCAGTATTTCAATAGACGGTCAGGATATCCGGGACGTTACACTAAAATCGCTCAGAAGCCAGATAGGCATGGTCACCCAGCAGACTATTCTTTTTAATGATACGGTCAGGCACAATATCGTTTACGGGTCCCCTAACTGTACGGAGGAGGAGGTGGCCGAAGCTGCCAGGGCAGCACATGCTATTGATTTTATTAAAAATCTGCCACAAGGATTTGACACGGTAATCGGCGAATCCGGGGCAAAACTGTCAGGCGGCGAAAGACAGAGAATCTCCATTGCAAGGGCCCTTTTGAAGAACGCGCCCATCCTGATCCTGGACGAGGCCACATCATCACTGGACACGGAATCCGAAAGAGAGGTGCAAAAGGCCCTGGATAATCTGATGAGAAACCGCACAACCTTTGTAATAGCCCACCGCCTCTCAACAATAAGAAACGCGGACCGCATCATAGTGATCCAGGACGGCCGAATCGTGGAACAGGGAACTCACGACACCCTGCTTCCCAAAAACGGGGTATATAAAATGCTGCATGATATGCAGTTTTGATGGTGATAAAAGCGGGTTACGGGTTGCAGGTTAAAAAGCAACAACCCTGCCACATAACCCACAACTCGCAACCCGTAACCCAGCAACAGTACGTACCAATAGAAAGAATTTAACACCGGAGGATCGCACACAATGAGTGATCAGGAAATCAGCCAGGACCTGCTTGACATACTGGCATGCCCCAAGTGCAAGGGGGAAGTGAAACTGACGGAATCAAAAGACGGGCTTCTCTGTGAGGCGTGCAAACTCCTCTACGAGATAAGGGAGGGAATCCCGATAATGCTTATTGACGAGGCCAAAAAAGTCGATTGAAGACTTTGCTCCAAATTCCGCGATTCAAATAAAACGGGCAGGATGGAATCGACCACCCTGCCCGTTTAAAAACCTTCAACCTTCCTCCTTCAACCTTTAACCTTTAACCTTACACCTCTTAATCGCGGCTACCCCCGAAAAAAAAGAGGAGCATTAAAAAGAGATTGATAAAATCAAGATAGAGGGAGAGCGCGCCCATGATCGCGGTCTTCTGTATGGCTGCCTCCCCGCTCTGCATGATTCCTGATGCGCCGATCCGGGTAATCTTCTGAACATCATAAGCTGTAAGCCCTGTGAATACGATCACGCCGATCCCGGAAATCACCCATGACATCATTGAACTTCCCAGAAAAATATTTACGACCGACGCAATAATAATCCCGAACAGACCCATGATGCAGAATGATCCGATCCCGCTGAGATCCTTTTTGGTAACCATGCCGTAAACGGCCATTGCCCCGAACATCCCTGCTGTAATCAAAAATGTAGATGCAATCGAGGTGCCTGTGTACAAAAGCAGAATAGCGGACAGTGTCAACCCGTTCAATAAGGCATACCCTATGAACAATCCTGTTGCCGTCTGGGCCGATACTCTTTCCACCCGGGCTGAGAGATAAAAAACAAGGCCGAGTTCCCCAAAGATCAATCCGTAAAACACGAGCTTGTTGCCAAAGATGATGCTTTGAGCAGCCACTGAAGTCGAAACCAGAAAGGCGGCTCCGGCCGTAAGGGCCAGACCGATCGCCATCCAGTTAAAGACTTTGGCCAGAAAAACGGTCGAAGCCTGCGATTGCGCCTGCGTAATTGCCACGTTCCTGCCATTGTCAAATTGAAAATTCTGCATGATATTTTATCTCCTGCTGAAGTTGATGCTAATCTATTTGGTTATGGAATCATTCTCTATTATTGTCTCATTAAAATAATACCTGCTGATTATAAAAACAAGTAGCCAACCTGCTTCAAAATTACTTTTTCACGATCCAGGCAGTTATCCATGACTTCTCAATAAGTGCAGATAATCACCATAGTTACTAATAATAACAAATTTGAGGGAGCGTATTATCTTTTCTCATATTGATCAATCATTAAGCCCTGAAAGGGCGGTATTCGATAGCCCAGGGTGTAGCGAAGCGGAACCCTGGGTAAAGAAGATCACCTCTTGTCAAGCCCTGAAAGGGCGGTATAAAACGAGCGTCGATATTATGGCCCGTATCTTTATATCGCCCTTTCAGGGCTTATCGTTGTGTGGTATTTTCTTCTACCCGGGGCTACGCGCTACGCGCTGACCCCGGGCTGTCGAATAACGCCCTTTCAGGGCTGAGATGAGAGGGAAAAGAAAAGGTCATCCGGGAACGGATACCATTTCACCTGCACTTATTGAGAAGTTACCAGTTATCCAACCACCAGTTTCAAGTTTCTAATTCCCCTCTCACTTCGTAACTAATCACGGTGCAAGGCAACCCAACAACGCTTATACCCTTTATCGCGTAGGCGCTTACCTTATTACTTCCCGCTCATCAATACAGCTATCGCACGCGTGGAATCGAGCTGCTCAAGGCCTATCTTAACAGCAGCGGTAAGGGGCACGGAAAGAAGCATTCCGGTCAACCCCCACATCCATCCCCAGAAAATAAGAGACAGAAGCACAACCAGGGGACTCAGATTAAGACCTCTGCCCATGAGTTTAGGTTCCACAAAATTTCCAATCACCATCTGGACCATTGTAATCACAAGGCCGACCATAAGCGCCCTGCCAAAAGAACCGAACTGGAATAATGTAACGGCAACAGGCGGGATAGTGGCAGCCAGAGAACCGATATTCGGGATAAAATTGCACAGAAATGCGAGTACACCCCAGAGCAGAGCGAAATGGACTCCGAACAGAAGAAGTACAATCCAGACAAGAAAACCCGTAATCAGGCTGATCAGGGTTTTCAGCCCCAGGTATTGCTGGACGGCCCTGTTTATCCGTTCCATTGAGTCCAGGACCGGTTCGGCCCGGTCTTGCCCC
Source organism: Pseudomonadota bacterium (assembly GCA_030635485.1). Classification (GTDB taxonomy): domain Bacteria; phylum Desulfobacterota; class Desulfobulbia; order Desulfobulbales; family DAOVYS01; genus DAOVYS01. The sequence continues at coordinate 3,483 of DAOVYS010000186.1, forward strand.
ATTCCCTTTACAAGACGTTGGGAAATACTGTCCCGTTCCGCCAGGATAAAGACCATAAAGAGAAGAACCCAGATCATGTTGCCGAGAAACGAGAAAAAGGAACTCCCGATCGTGCGCATCATATTGGAGATAGGCTCAAGACCGATCTGTTCCCTGAAATTTTCTACAAATCCGGAAATCATCTCCCTGGCCTGGTCAGGGCTAATCTTCAACCGATCCAGAAGGAGTCCGGAATACTCCCAAAACTTGATTTCATACTCCGGCAACTGGACCTGAAACTCCTTTACATTTGCATGAACCAGCCGGCCCAGGAGATAGAAAACCGCCAGGACAAAGAAAACAACCAGAATGATCCGCAGAAAACCGGGGACCCTCAGCCGTTTGAGAAAATCAACAGGAATACCCAGGGCATAACAAAAAAGCAGTGAAACGCACAACGGAATAAAGAGAAAATCAAGGGTCTTTAAAATCACAGCGAGCAGAACCACCAGAAGCGCGCCGGACGCGATCTCACTGATGCCGGTATCCCTGTTATGAGTCATGATTTTCCCAAATAAGCTGTGTAATTACGAGTTACGAATTACGAATCAGGAATTGATGGTATGTAAATATTCGGCCAACCCTTTCCCCAATAAAATCAATTGTAGGGGCGGGTTCCAAACCCGCCCTTCATTTAATTCCTAATTCCTAATTCGTAATTCGTAATTCGTAATTTCTACTGCATCCCCTGACTCAGGCAGAAAGGCGTTCAGACCTTCAGTCTTTAAAAGCATCTCCCTGATCTCCTGCTGCCGCTCTTCTCTGTCATGCCGTTCAATATGAACCAGAGCCAGATTCGCCACTCCCGCCTTCCGTGCAAACTCGATACTCCCTGCTATCGTGCCGTGTCCCGAGGTTTTTCCGGATACCCGGAATGCCTCATGGACAATCAAATCGCACTCACTGGCAAGCTCAAGCGTAGCCTTGGTCGGACGACCGTCACCACTGTAAAACAGTCTGCTTTCACCATCTTTTATACGCACGGAAAAAGAACGTATTGAATGCTCATTTTCCGCAGCCTTCACGGAAAACCCCGAAACAGTGATTTGAGATCCAGGCTCAATCTCACGGAACTCTACCTGGAATTGCAACTTTTCACGGAAATTGGGATAGGCCAGGTCCATGACATCATAAACCTTTTCCCGGACCCCGGGCTGACCAATAATCTCAAGGGGCTTTGTCCGGTTCATCTCCCGGAATGTCAATAGCAAAAGCGGAACACCGAAAAAATGATCTCCATGAAAATGTGAAATCCACAAGGCATCAAGCATGTCCTGGTCTGAACAGACCCTGAAAAACCGATGTGCCGCATTGAAACCGCAGTCAAGGAGCATCACCCGCTGCCTGCCGCCGATAGTGCTCTGAACAAGGAGAGATGTGTTAGTATGAAGAGGATCGCACGCCTCGCCAACGCCCAAAAAATCTATTTTCATGGCTATTAGTTGGTGTCCGTCCAGAAATGGCCCTTTTTATTTAGGGACTACCTCAATCTGACCCCTGACCCCTCTGTCCAAAAATGGTATTTCCGTACAGACATTAGTTTATGGTCTCAGAGCAAAACTTTTCTAAGCCCGCTGATATTCAGTATCATATCCAGCTCCGGTGAGAGTTCAGTGATCTCCCACTCTATTTCCGGTTTCAGTGCCTTTCTGAAGGCGATCAGAAGTTGAAGAGAGGCTGTGTCCACATAAGTGACCTTTCCTAAATCGAGAGAGATCTTCTTAGCGCGGGAGAGGTGATTGTCAAGAAAACTCTTCAGGTTTTCAATATCGTGTATGGTCAATTCACCATCAATACTAAAAACGCCTTCCGAGTCCTGGCTGATCTTAAAGAGTGGTGCGCCCATTAGACTTAATTCCTGTTTTATTGTTCTGAACAACCTTAAGGGTTCGCTCAAAAATAACTTCACATTTTGATGCGCCGATCCATCCCGCATGGCTGCGTTGCTCGTTGGTTAAATAGCCCTGCTATTCGCCCTCCTCGCGCCTTGCCATGCGTGCGCCTCAACCCCTGAAAATGTAAATTTATTTTTGAGCGAACCCTTAGAATTAACGACGATTTTTCTTTTTTGAAGCCTTTGCTTGTTTCCGCTTCTTTTTCTTAGCTTTCTTTTTATGCTTTTGAGATTTACTGGATGTTTGTTCATTATCAGAGG
>DAOVYS010000157.1 GCA_030635485.1 Pseudomonadota bacterium
CTCATGCACGTGAAATGGACGACGCAGTCATCAATAACCATATTGGACTCTACGTGAACGATTATTCAAAAGACCTCGGACTGGAAGGAATTAGAGCGGTTCAGGAGTTCTTCCGTCTGGGAAGAGATGCGGGGATAATCCCGAGGTCGAACAATTCTCTTCAAATCAATAAACAGGGTTGACAAATTCGGTGGGTCTATTATAGATAATTGTCTATATTGATATATTGACTCCGGTCTTGAGGCTGTGTTTTCTTTTTTTGCAAAAATTCTCGCCCATCCAGCCGGAATTTTTTATTTTCAGGACAAAACCTGTAGTATCTATAAATAAGGGAAAAATCAACCAAGGGAATGACGGCTATGAAAATCACGGGTGCCCAGGCCATGATAAAATGTCTGGAAGAACAGGGCGTGGAAGTTATCTTCGGGTTTCCCGGAGGTGTAGTCATTGACATTTTCGACGAGTTATTAAGACATGAGAACCTGACGCATGTTCTGGTACGGCATGAACAGGCCGCTGTCCATGCCGCGGATGCTTATGCCAGAGTAAAGGGAACAGTGGGTGTCGCACTGGTGACTTCCGGTCCCGGCGCAACCAACACCGTAACGGGCATTGCCTCCGCATACTTGGATTCCATTCCGATAGTGGTCTTCACAGGCCAGGTCCCTACCGCGCTGATCGGCAACGATGCCTTTCAGGAAGTAGACATTGTCGGTATCACCAGACCGTGCACAAAACACAACTATCTGGTAAAAAATCCCGCCGACCTGGTGCCGACCATACGGGAGGCCTTCTATATAGCTAGATCCGGCCGTCCGGGCCCCGTACTGATCGATCTTCCAAAAGATATAAGCGTGGCAAAAATCAAGTACCCTCCCTTAAAACCGGTTCAGATGCGGACATACAAGCCGACCTATGAACCGCACCCAGGGCAGATTGAAAAGGCGTGCAAAGCGATTCTCAAGGCACAAAGGCCTGTAATATATGCCGGCGGAGGAGTGATTTCAGCCGATGCCAACAAGGAACTGACCGAACTTGCGACCAAACTCTCCATCCCGGTCACCATGACCCTTATGGGACTTGGCGGATTCCCGGGAACCCACAAGTTAAGCATGGGCATGCTGGGCATGCACGGCACATACTGTTCCAACATGGCTATGAGGGAGAGTGATGTGATAGTCGCAGTCGGGGCCAGATTCGATGACAGGATCACGGGAAGACTCGACGCCTTTGCACCTCACGCCAAGATCATTCACATTGATATTGATCCGACTTCCATCAGTAAAAACGTACCTGTTGATATTCCGATAGTGGCGGACTGCAAGCATGCCTTGACAGGGATGAACACCTGGTTTGACAGAAACAGCGATTTCAACAAGGTATCCCAGGGGAAAAAGACCGAGCCGTGGAGAAAACAGATCAAGGAGTGGGAAAAGAAACACCCGTTGACCTATAAAAAGGAAAAGGGAATCATCAAACCCCAGTTCGTTGTGCAAAAGCTTTACGAGCTTACAAAAGGCGAGGCAATCATCACGACCGAAGTCGGCCAAAACCAGATGTGGGCCGCACAATTTTACAAATTTAACAACCCGAGGGCCTTTATGACGTCTGGAGGACTCGGAGTTATGGGGTATGGTTTTCCCGCCGCAATCGGTGCCCAGATGGCGGCCCCTGACCGGACGGTTATTGATATTGCCGGAGATGGAAGCATCCAGATGAACATCCAGGAGCTTGCCACTGCAAGGCAACAGAAATGCCCTGTAAAAATCGCCATCTTAAACAACGGTTATCTGGGCATGGTGCGCCAATGGCAGGAACTGTTCTACGAAAAGAGGTATTCCGGCACCAACATAGAAGTGGCTCCAAATTTTGTGGCCCTGGCAGAGGCCTACGGCGCCGTCGGGCTGCGGGCTACCAAACCGAGCGAGGTGGAGCCTGTGATCAAAAAAGCGCTGGCTACCGATAACACCGTAATCATGGATTTTGTTATCGCCAGAGAAGAGGGCGTATTCCCGATGGTGCCGGCCGGCAAGGCCACAACTGAAATGCTCCTGGCCTGAGATGTATTTAGTACCTTAAAAAATATTTTCGTAAAGGTACTTATACCCCTCAAGGGGGTACTGAAAAGAATCCAGGACCTTTAAAAAATCCAGTTTATCTGGGTTAGCTGTACAAGAATTACGAGTCAGGAATTACGAATTTTTGTTGTCTTGCGCATAAAATTACTATTTTCACAACATTCCTAATTCCTAATCACAATCATGAGGCGATCTCTATGAAACACACCCTATCCGTCCTATTGCAAAACAAACCGGGCGTCCTTTCCCGGGTCACAGGTCTGTTCAGCGGTCGCGGTTTCAATATCGAAAGTCTCTCCGTAAACGAAACACTCGACCCGGGTATTTCCTGCCTGGTCCTTGTTACAAGCGGGGATAGCACTATTATTGAGCAGATCACAAAACAACTCCACAAATTGATTGATGTGATCAAAGTCTCGGACATGAACGAGGTCGATTACGTGGAGCGTGAAATGGCGATTATCCGGGTCAAGGCCGAGGCCAACACCAGGGCCGAAGTGCTCCGAATCGCTGATATCTTCAGGGGCAAAGTAGTTGACGTCAGCCCCAAAAGCTATGCCCTGGAAGTAACCGGGGCCGCGGACAAAATTCAGGCCGTGATAGACATCCTGAGGCCGATAGGCATTCAGGAGATAGTCAGAACAGGAACCATTGCCATAGCCAGGGCAAAGAAAAAATAGGGGTAACTATTCAGCAGCACTTCATAGAAAGGCAATCAGGTCGCCCAGCATACTGATGATGTATAGCTGATCAACCTGCTTGCTGCCTCCCTATGAAGCGCTGCTGAATAGTTGCAATTCGGTATTTTTAGCTATATTTCAGCATCACGCTTCTAAGTAACAGTTAAAAGTCTAAGCTTTTTATGTTATTTCTAAAATAGAGGCCGGAGCCCGGTTGTTTCGCTGAATAGTTACAAATAGGGTAAGTACGTCAGACCTTAAGCCTCTAGGATCTCGTCTGTTTTCATAAATATGTTTTAAAAAGCCGGAACTATCGAACATAATGAAAAAACCTCGAGTCCCGGTGGCTCTTGAAGGCTATCCGTTCATCATATCCGCCGCGTTTGCAACAGTAGTGGCCGCCATACTGCAATATGACACGCTGACCTTAGCGGCCTTATTACTTACTATATTCATTCTCTACTTTTTCAGAGACCCGCAAAGAATCTCACCGGAAGAAGAAGACGTCCTGGTGGCTCCGGCCGACGGAAAAATCATTCTTATTGAAAAGGTCTTTGATGACAGATTCGTTAACAACCACGTCATCAAGGTGAGTATCTTCATGAACCTGTTCAATGTTCATGTAAACCGCATTCCGTTTCCCGGAAAAGTCTCCAAAATATTGTATTCGCCAGGCCGTTTCTTTTCGGCAAACACTGAGCGGGGAGGTCTGGAAAACGAATACTGTGCGGTTATATTGACAACTAAGGACGACCAGAGGATGGCTGTTGTTCAGGTGGCGGGGCTGATCGCCAGGCGCATCGTCTGCTGGGCTACCCGAGATGATGATTTTTTAAGGGGCGAACGGTTCGGCCTGATCCGTTTCGGTTCACGGGTTGATCTTTATCTTCCCCTCTCGGTCCAGATGGAGGTCAAAAAGGGCCAGACGGTCAAGGCCGGTGAAACCGTTCTTGGTTATCTCTCCTCATAAACTCTGGTAAACGCTTACATGCCCGGGGGTCCCGTGAGTTCGTACCTCTGGTGAATATTTACAAAAAATGAGTTATGCGGGTTGCGGGCAAGAGGTCGTCAGATTAATATGATATAAATCCGAGCCCAAAAATAGAGAGAACATTAATGAAGGACAAATCATATTTCCGGAAAAATAGCGATTCTGCAAAAGGCAAGATATACCTTCTTCCTCAACTGCTGACCACTGCCAGTCTTTTCAGTGGTTTTTATTCGATTGTGTCCGCTATAAACGGCCATTTTTTTCATTCAGCAGTGGCAATAATCATTGCCGGCATCTTTGACGGGATGGACGGCAGGGTGGCCCGAATGACAAGGACGACCAGCCATTTCGGCATGGAATACGATTCCTTGTGCGACCTGGTCAGTTTCGGGGTGGCCCCCGCATTGCTGGCATACCAGTGGACCCTTCATCCCTATGGACGTTACGGATGGCTTGCCGCCTTCCTCTATGTGGCGACAACGGCCCTGAGGCTGGCCAGATTCAACAGCCAAGCCTCCAGCGGTTCCGGAAAGACCTTTGTGGGGCTTCCCTGCCCGGCCGCGGCAGGCATGATCGCCACTTCGGTCCTTTTCTGTCTCTTCCTTGAAATTAAGGGCTCTGTCAAGGATGTGGCAATGTTGATTCTGGTTTACATACTCTCGTATCTGATGGTCAGTTCGTACCGTTATCTCAGCTTCAAACATCCCGAAACCACAAAGGCAAAGACATTTCAGGCCCTGGTGGCAATGGTGCTTGTGATAATGGTCGTTGCAACCGAACCTCAGATCACCCTCTTCATCTTAGGTGTGATCTACGTCTCATCCGGCCCAGCCAACCGGATTAAGGGATTCCTTAAAAAAGAAGACAAAAAAGAGATCAAAGATAAGGAAGTAGAGATTTAATCACTAGAAGATTGAGGTTCAGGGTTGAATAGGAGAAAATGACAATGAGTGGAGACAAGATAATAATATTTGACACCACTTTGCGCGATGGCGAGCAGTCACCCGGCGCGAGCATGAACATGCAGGAAAAATTCCGCCTGGCCCAACAGCTTGTCAAGTTGAATGTCGACGTCATTGAGGCTGGTTTTCCCATAGCATCAAAAGGCGATTTCGATTGTGTGAAAAACATAGCAGACCATATCAGGGACGTGCGTGTAGCAGGACTATGCCGCTGCAACAAAAAAGACATCGATGTAGCATGGGATGCACTGAAAAATGGTGAGGATCCCAGGATCCATGCCTTTCTTGCGACCTCTGATATTCACCTGAAATACAAGCTTAAAAAGACCCGTGAGCAGATCCTTGAACTGGCTGTTGCATCTATTAAACATGCTGCAAAATACACATCAAACATTGAATTTTCCGCTGAAGACGCCACCAGAAGTGATCTCGATTTTGTCTGCAAGGTCTTTGAAGCGGTAATTGATGCGGGCGCTACAACCGTCAACTTTCCTGATACTACCGGATATGCCATGCCTGACGAGCATGCTGCCCAGATTAAATATCTCATGGGAAAGATACCGAATATTGACAAGGCAATCTTAAGTGTTCACTGTCACAATGACTTAGGACTTGCCGTGGCCAATTCACTGGCCGCCGTAAAAGCAGGCGCAAGACAGGTGGAATGTACCATCAACGGAATCGGTGAACGTGCAGGGAACACGGCCATGGAAGAATTTGTAATGGCTGTCCGCACACGGGCGGATCTCATGGATGTGCACACCAAAGTGGTTACGGAACAGATACATACCGCAAGCCGGCTTGTGAGTACGATCACCGGCATGTTCGTACAACCGAACAAGGCCATCGTGGGCGCCAATGCTTTCCTGCATGAGTCAGGCGTGCATCAGGACGGTGTGCTCAAAGAGCGCACCACTTATGAGATTATAAATCCGAGCGATATCGGCCTTTCAAAGGGCAACATAGTGCTCGGCAAACACTCGGGCAGGCATGCGCTCAAATAGAGACTCAAGATCCTGTGTGATAGCCTTGACGATGAGGAATTAAACAAGGTCTTTAACCGATTCAAGGAACTGGCCGACGTCAAAAAAGAGATGTTTGACGAAGACCTTGAAGCCATTGTCATGGATGAGGCGCTGAAGGTTCCTGAAACATTCAAGCTTTTATCTCTCGGGGCAATGAGCGGCAACAAAACAATGCCCACTGCATCGGTCCGAATCCTTGTTAAAGGCAAGGAAAAAGAAGGAGCCTCTATCGGTGTAGGCCCTATCGACGCCTCATTCCGCACCATTGCCGGCCTGACCGATACAAGCAGTAAACTCCTCTATTTTGCGGTAAGTTCCATTACAGGCGGCACTGATGCACAGGGAGAGGTGCTTGTAAGACTTGAAGATGAAGGCAAGGTAGTAATCGGCCAGGGCGCTGATCCGGATATCACCACAGCGGCGGCCAAGGCATATCTGAATGCCTTAAACCGACTAGCCTTCCTAAAGGCGGTTTAAGGCGTTCACCAGCGGTGCAGATGCACGCGCTCGCGGCGAACGGCATAGTACTGCTATAGCCCCCGCCCGCCACGATCACGCGCATCTGCACCACTGGTGAACGCTTAAACGGCGGAATGAAGGATGCAAAAACAACTGAAGTTATAGGTAGAAACTAAGGAAATATTTCCTTAAAACTTGATGGCGTCGTAAAAAGTCCGATCTACTGCGTCGCAGCAATTTTTCAGGCACGAGGCATACCACATGTATGGCCTC
>DAOVYS010000222.1 GCA_030635485.1 Pseudomonadota bacterium
GATTTGAACATGCCACCCAGATTCAGGAAAAGGCCATCCCCCGGATGCTAACAGGCGACACCGATGTCATCGGCCTGGCCCAGACCGGCACGGGGAAAACCGCCGCCTTCGGCCTGCCCTTGATTCAGCTGGTTGATTTTGAAACACAAAACCCCCAGGGGCTGATCCTCTGCCCCACGCGGGAACTCTGCCTTCAAATCACCGGCGACCTGAAACTTTTCGCCCGACACATACCGAACGCACGTATTGCCGCCGTCTACGGCGGGGCCGATATTCGGAACCAGATCACCCTGATAAAAAAAGGTGCTCAGATCATCGTGGCCACGCCCGGCCGACTGTTGGATCTGATCAACCGAAAGGCCATCAAATTGGGAACGGTGGCCTATGCGGTCCTGGATGAAGCCGATGAAATGCTCAACATGGGGTTTCAGGAAGATATCGACGACATTCTGGAACGGACCCCCGCCGACAAGCGAACCTGGCTTTTTTCAGCCACCATGCCGCCTGCCGCGGCGAAAATCGCCGACACCTATATGACCCGTCCTGTAACCATCACCGCCGGCTCGCCCAACAAAGCCGCTGAAAACATCTCTCACGCCTGTTATGTCTTCAAAGAAAAAGATCGGTACGCGGCCCTCAAGCGGATGATCGACTATATTCCCGATATCTTCGGCCTCATTTTCTGCCGCACGCGCATTGAAACCCAGTCGGTGGCCGACAAACTGATGAAAGACGGTTACAATGCCGAACCGCTGCACGGCGACCTGTCCCAGATGCAACGGAACCAGGTGATGAAAAAATTCAGGGAACGGACCCTCCAACTGCTGGTGGCCACCGATGTGGCCGCACGGGGTCTGGATGTGGATGACATCACCCACGTTATCAATTACAATCTTCCCGATGAACCGGACCGTTACACCCATCGGAGCGGTCGAACAGCCCGGGCGGGTAAATCAGGCGTATCCATCGTATTGGTAAGCACTCGGGAAGTCCGACGGATCAAAGAACTGGAATCCCAAAGCGGCATTCGGTTCGAGTATAAAAAAATCCCCTGCGGCCGCGCCGTTTGCGAGAAGCAGCTTTACGCAATGGTGGAACGACTGGTTTCCACGGAGGTCAACAAAAAAGAAATCGATAATTACCTTCCCCCGGTGTTTGAAACCCTTTCCGCTCTCAGTAAGGAAGACTTGATCCGTCGATTCGTCTCGGCCGAGTTCAACAGCTTTCTCGATTACTACCGCGGAGCCGAAGACATAAACGTGAAAGTCAAAAAACGAAAAACAAAGGCAGATAAAGCCGAACACCGCCTCGCAGGCAATACCCAGCGATTTTTCATGAATGTCGGCCGCCTGGACAAACTCAAAGAAGGGGGCATCGTCCGCCTGGTCTGCGACAAATCGGGCATATCATCAAGAAAACTCGGCCGGATCGAACTCAAAAGAAAGTATTCATTCTTTGATGTTGAAAAAAGCGTGGCTAAAAAAGTCCTCAAATCCCTTAAAGATGTGACATTGGACGGTAGAAAAATCCGTGCAAAATTTGCCGAAAACGAGAAAAAAACGAGAAAAAGACATAGTATAGTTATGGCACGTTCTGCGTAAAATTCTAATTCAATAAAAAAATACTGACCAACGGTGAAGAACGACTCAAAAGGTTGTAAAATAAATTTCGATGCTTACCTTTGCCGCTTGAGATAGGTTCTAATTAATACGGAAGTGTATCCAGTGAAAAAAAATATCAGAAATGAAAAAATAAGAAACATCGCGATCATTGCGCATGTTGACCACGGCAAGACAACCCTTGTTGATGCCATGTTCAGGCAGAGCGGACTCTTCAGACCGGGCCTTGAAGTCGATGATAGAATCATGGACAGCATGGACCTCGAAAGGGAAAGAGGAATAACCATTGCTGCAAAAAACTGTTCCGTGAAATGGAACGGGGTAAAGATAAACATCATCGACACGCCCGGACATGCCGATTTCAGTGGAGAGGTCGAGCGTGCACTGTCCATGGCGGACGGGGCAATTTTGCTCGTGGATGCGTCTGAAGGACCGCTGCCCCAGACCCGTTTCGTGTTGAAGAAAACCTTTGAGAAAGGCCTCAAGGTTGTTGTGGTGATCAACAAGATCGACAGAAAGGATGCACGTCCTGAACAGATTCTCGATGAGATATATGGCCTTTTCATCGATCTCGATGCAGATGACGAACAGCTCGATTTTCCATATCTGTATGCCATCGGACGCGAAGGCATTGCAAAAAAGACCCTGGCCGAAAAAAGGGATGACCTTCATCTTCTTTTTGAAACCATCCTCAATGAGATACCGGCCCCTGAATATGACCCCGAAGAGCCGTTTCAGATGCTGGTGTCTGATCTCGGATATTCAGATTATCTTGGACGGCTTGCCATCGGAAAAATTTTTAATGGCAAAACCGAGTTCCATGACACCATGGTCTGTATCAACGACAAAGCGGAGCACCTCCCGCTCAAGATATCCAAGCTTCAGGTATATGACGGGATGAATCTGAAAGAGGTTGATGCGGCGGAGCCCGGCGATATTGTCGTTCTCTCCGGAATCGAGGATGTCAAAATCGGTGACACGATCTGTACCCGTGAGTATCCAAAACCCTTAAAGAGAATAACCGTAGACGAGCCGACCATCTCCATGGAATTTACCATCAACACCTCTCCCTTGAGCGGGAAGGAAGGCAAAATCGTACAGTCCGGCAAAATACGCGAACGGCTGATCAAGGAAACCCTTAAAAACGTTGCTGTCAGGTTGGAAAAGACCGAGGACAGGGAAAGGTTTATCGTAAAAGGCAGAGGTGAGTTTCAGATGGCCATTCTCATCGAAACCATGCGGAGGGAAGGGTTCGAACTTTCTGTGGGCCGTCCAAAAGTGATTTACAAACATTCAAACGGAACCATGCTCGAGCCCATAGAGAAACTGTTTGTGGATTGTGATGCGGACTTTTTTGGAGTTGTCACAGAAAAACTTTCCATAAGAAAGGGACGGCTGACAAACCTTGTCAATAACGGTAGCGGAAGAGTAAGGGCGGAATTTTCCATTCCCTCACGCGCTTTAATCGGTTACCGGGATGAATTTTTGACAGACACAAGGGGGACCGGAATCATAAACACCCTTTTTGGAGGGTACGAAGCGTTTCGCGGTGAATTTCCCACACGGTTTACCGGCTCCATTGTTTCAGACCGACAGGGGAACGCTGTATCATACGCTCTCTACCACCTTGAGCCCAGGGGCCGCCTTTTCATAGTCCCCGGAGAACCGGTTTATGCGGGAATGATCATCGGTGAACATAGCAAGGCCGTCGATATCAGTGCAAATCCAAGCAAGGAGAAAAAGCTCACAAACATCCGCGCGGCTGGAAAAGATAACAGCACAGTATGCTCGCCGGTAAAACCCATGACCCTTGAGAGGGCCATAAATTTTATAAAAGATGACGAGATGGTGGAGGTTACACCGCAATCCATCAGGCTCCACAAAAGAGTGCTTTCTTTTAAGAAGCGGAAAAATAAAAACGGCATGAACTAATGGTTTAGAATTCTATATTTTCGGTGTCAAAGCCTGAATAGTTAATTAACCACGATTGATTTAGGGCCTGGCCATGCTAAGTGCTTGAAAAGAATAGCAGTATTTTGGTTGCAAAATAATAACTCTAAGGGTTTTTCTAAGAAATATGTGGAGAAACATTATTGAAGGCGAAATCTAAAATCGTTGAAATTGAAAGTGTCGGTCAGATTTTATTTGAACGCGTTAAACGGGCTAAGCACATCAACATTTCTGTTCAACCGTTCAAAGGTGTGCGCGTTGCCGTTCCTTATGGGGTGTCATTCAATAAAGCCAAACAGGTTGCTCAATCAAAAAGAAGCTGGATACAGAAGCACCTGGATAAAATGAAACAGGTGGAACAGGAACATGAAGCTTTTTCAAAGAATTCGATTGAAATAGACAGGGCTGAGGCCAGGAAGAAACTTGTTAGTCGGCTAAACGAATTATCCAAGAAACATGGATTTAACTTTAATAAAGTATTCATAAGAAATCAAAAGACCAGATGGGGAAGCTGTTCCTTCAAGAATAATATAAACCTCAATATGAAACTGTTGAGATTGCCGGACGATATGATTGACTATGTCCTTTTACATGAACTTGTTCATACCCGGATAAAGAACCATAACAATGAGTTTTGGTCAGAGTTGAATAGGCTTGTTGGGGATGCCAAAGGGATGAGTAAAAAACTGAATGAATATAAAATGTTTCTGCTGTAATTCCACATTGCTCAATTCCCTATGCCCGTGAAACTCGACCCTGTCTCCGTGAGAAAATTTTTCGTGAGGCTACCTGACCAAAAGAAGACTCAAACCAGGGACATAGGTTATGATGAGCAGCGCCACAAGGAGGATGCCCAGAAATGGCAGAGAAGCAGCGCCGAGGCGGAGGACGGACTTCTCGAATCTGAGGCTGGCAATGAAGAGATTCATCCCAATGGGTGGCGTGGAGTAACCGATCTGGAGGTTGATGAGGAAGATAATACCAAGGTGTAGAAGGTTGATATCATACCCCTGGGCAAGGGGGACGATGAGTGGTGCCACAATAACCAGGGCAGAATAGACATCAAGCAAACACCCCACGAGCAGAAGAAAAATGTTCAAGATAAGCAGGAAAACGAACTTACTCTCCACGTGGCTCTGGATCCAGAGCAAGGTTTTGCTGGGTACCTGCTGATCA
>DAOVYS010000085.1 GCA_030635485.1 Pseudomonadota bacterium
ATTGCATCACGCCTATCATTTTTGATTCGATCTCCACTTTTCTTGGGAATTTGTGATGGGGCTACAACAGTGCAGTCAAGACTGTTTCCGGTGAGATACCGATAAAGATAATATCCGCATGGGCCTGCTTCATATACAAACTTGAGCTCCGCTCCTGGTGATATTTGTTTACGGATAAACTTATCAAGCTGGTTCATGTCGTAATCAATATTCCCGTAATGTCTAGCTTCGCTACCTCTGTCTTGGTCTGCGATTGCAATTGTAATGAACTTTTTGTGGACGTCTAAACCGATATACTTTATTGTTTTCATCTGACCTGCCTCCTTGATTTTGGCTCTGTGTTGAGTTGGATTGAGAAATTCTTCAATATAACCCACGTTTTCAAGGAAGGCAGGTCTCTTTTGATTATTTGTTAACCATTATGTCTAAATAAAAGCCGGGCACATTGATGAAACCGGACAACTGCCGCATCTTGGGGAGATCGGTCGGCAAATGGTCTGGCCGAATCCGACAAAAAGCTTATTTATTCCGGCCCAGTGTTTAATCGGAAGTTTCTTTATTAAAGCCCTCTCGGTCTGTTCAGGTGTCTTTGTGCTTACGTAGCCGATCCTGTTGCTTATCCTGTGGACATGGGTGTCAACGCAGATCGCGTTTTTCCCAAAACCTTGCGCAAGAACAAGGTTGGCTGTTTTCCTTCCAACGCCCGGCAGCCTCAAGAGTTCATCCATTGTATCGGGAACCCTGCCCCCGTGTTCCCGAACAATAATCCTGCTTATTTTACGCAGGTTCCCGGCCTTGATTCTATAAAAGCCTACAGGATAAATCAGACCGGCTAATTCGTCTTCACCCAGCTCAAGGATTTCCAGCGGAGTCCGGGCAACAGCAAAAAGTCTTGATACAGCCTTGATCGTTACCTCGTCCTTTGTCCGCGAAGACAATACCGTTGACACAAGAATCTCAAACACCGTCCTGCCCCTGTCCGGCGCAAAATCCGCCACAGGCGCTTTCCACGACTTGAAATTTTTCTCCAGAATGTCAATAAAAAGATCAATATTCACGACCATAACCGATCACAGGCACAACTCCCTGATAGAACCCCATCCATCAACCGATTTAAGGTTGTGCCTCCCCCGGTTCCAGGGCTGATGGAACACGATCGGAGTAATGTTCTCTTTTGCCAGCGCCATGCAGGTCTCCGCCCTGTCATCAACAAAATATTTCAATCCCAGGTCCCTGATATGTTCAGCCTTTCCATTGTGATCGCCCATGGCAATAAGCCTGGCTTTTTTGAACACAGAATTGCCGAGCACATTTTCAAGCCAGAGCTCGATCGGTTCTTTTAGCGGACGCGCCGTAACAAAGGTCAGGGGCGCCTCCCTGGACAGATCCCACAGGACTTCGACCGCCCCAGCCATAGGTTTAAGACCGGATTCGATCGGAGCAACCAACAGACGTTTAAAGATCTCACCAACCAGTTCAGCATCCAGGGGCAGACAATCCTCCACCACAAATTCAGTGATATCCTCGGCAAAGATATTATCCACGCCGTAATCGCTTCGGGCCAGTCGGATAAAGGCTTCAGCCGTGTCAGCCACCACGCCGTCAATATCAAAACCGATCAGGCCCGGATCAATTCTCTTGTTTAATTTCATTTTCAGTCTTCTCGTAACTATTCAGTGATGCCGGAATATAGCTAAAACCATCGAACTGTAACTGTTCTGTAGCGCTTCATAGGGAGGCGAGCAGGTTGATCAGCTATACATATCAGTATGCTGGGCGACCTAATCGCCTTCCTATGGAGTGCTGCTGAATAGTTACATCTTCTCTTTATTGATGCCCGGCTTATCTCACCTATCGCACCACTTTACCATTTTTTCATCGACAATAAAACAAATCTCGAATTATTCAGGCATGATATCTTTCGGCTTGACACACATACAAAATATTTCATATTCTAAATTAAAGGGGTTCCAGAATAAAAGCAACAAACCGAGAAAAAAAGAATCGGAAGACCGACGAATATCACGGAGGTACACTTAGATGGCTAAGATGGCTAAAAAAAATGCCGGCAAATCATCCAGTAAACCGACCCTGGACAATCACGTTAAAGATGTAATCAAAGGCGCCAGACGTTTCGAAAATATCTTCCAATCGATCACCAGAATGATCCTGGGCGACCCTGACAAGATTGAAAAAATCATGGTCAACGGCCGCAACACCTATAATTTCAAGATCTTGCGCGAAGGCAGCAAACACCTGATCGGCATGTACGATGAAATCAACAGCTTTGTCTCCTTTGTAAAGGATGCGGCCGAAGGCGGATCCTCTCAAGAGATGGCCTTTGTGCTGATCGGCGAACCGGGCAACGGCAAGACATTCTTTGTGGACTATCTGAGCGGGCTGTACCGGAATTTCATCTCTTTATCTGAAAACAGGAGATACACCTTCCGTTTCAACAGCCTCGACAAACTGGGCGGCTACGGCAAGATTGTCGAGATTGAATCGCAGACCTTTGAGGATCCGATGATCCTTGCCATGAACCTGTATGAAAACAGGAATGACAACATAAAATACCTTCATAAGCTGGGTGCGGACGACAGGCGGATTGAATCATTCTATAATAACTACCGGCCACTCGGAGCATGCTCTGACTATATCCTCAACGAAATCAGGGAATACACGAATGGGAACATCACAAAGATGAAAGAATTTTTCGAAATCGTTCCTGTCCCGATCAGCGAGACCCGCGGGACCCTTACCGGAAAATATGCCGCAAAGGACAAGATCACCTCCTCAGCCGTTGACCTGCTGGGAGAAGAGTCCATCTCAAGACTGCTCAACGTGGCGGACACCAACAACCCTTTCAAGTTTGACCTGCGAAGGGGAGCCCTGGCCAGGGTTGCCGGCGGCGGGATCCATTTTGCGGACGAAATCTTCAAGAACAAGACAGACCTTGTCCAGGTTTACCTCGGAGTGATTCAGAACAGAACCATCGACGTGGAAGGATTCAAGTGGCCGCTGGACACCCTGATCATTGCAACGAGCAACAACTCGGAATTCGCCCGTTTTGTCGAGGAAAAGGAACAGGCCCCCATTGTTGACCGATGCAGACTCTCATATATGGCGCACAACACCAATTACCTGCTCCAAAAGCAGTTGACCGGATATGCCATCGGCAACCGGGACAAAACCACCTTTACAAACGAGGATATGCATTTTGATCCCAACCTTAATTACGCGGTCTCCGTTGCCATGGTCTTAACCAGGATGCCGCCCTCGGATAAACTGACCCCTGTTGAGATGATGAAACTGTCCTCAGGGGAAATCGCCGGCGAAAAATCCATTAAGACCCTGTCAGAGGTAATAAATGAATTAAATAACGATCCGGACATCACAAAACGGTTCGGCCAGAAAGGGCTCGGTCACAGGAACCTTGGAAGAACGCTTCAGATTCTCCTTGAAAGATCCGAGACCCAGGAAGGAAAATGCATGTACGCGGGTGATGTGTTCAATGCCATTGAAAGCGTGATACTTGACTATGTCCATGACTCAAACGACAGAGTTAAATACTTAAATGATCTGAAAATCGCTAAAGGCCTGCATCGAAAAAATGTGATGACCACGATCTTCAATGCGTATATGGACAAACCCGATGCAATAGAAAAAGACGTATTAAACTATGTGAACATGATTATCGGCATGGATGCAAAGAACCTGGGCCCGGACAAGATCTGGACATACCAGGACCCTCAGACGCACAAACTGGTGCCGCTCAAGATCGACGAGACGTTTGTGGACAGTGTCGAGGCGAGAATGGGACTTAAAAACAAGGAACAGAAGCAAAGCTACAGGACAACGATATCCAAGATTTACGGCCAGAAAATGGTCCAGGACCCCTCATACAATTTCATGGATAATAACGATCTGGTAAAAGCCGTAACCGACGTGAGACTGAAATCAGACGTGGCCGGAGCGGGCAGCCTTGTGGGCGCCCTGTCCAACAGAACTAATGAGGAGAACCAGAAACTGTACAACAGGATGAT
Organism: Pseudomonadota bacterium; assembly: GCA_030635485.1. Classification (GTDB taxonomy): domain Bacteria; phylum Desulfobacterota; class Desulfobulbia; order Desulfobulbales; family DAOVYS01; genus DAOVYS01. Next base: position 4,044 of record DAOVYS010000085.1, read on the forward strand.
CGACACAATGGAGAACAAGCTCTCCTATTGTAAGACATGCGCCCAGAAGACGATCGAGTATTTCTGCACACAGGATGACGTGAACTGATGGCGGACAAAGACCTTGAACTTTTCAGGCGTCTGAAAGAAAAAGGGTTGGATCCCGGCCTGGAAAGAGTAATAAAACGCGAACTGGATGAAAGCCGCGGAATGAAACCAGGCGAGCGACACGCTCTTTGCAAGGAGGCCCCAACTTCTCCGTTGTCCACGCCTGGGTTTTATGACAGCGGTGACATGTCGACCATCTCCAATCTGTCTCCTATGGGAATGACATATCACAATGCACTAAAATCGCTGGACGATCTCCTTGAACACGACAGACAGAGAGATGCGGACGGCTTCCCGCGAAAAATCAGGATCGGACGACTCATCAAACCAAGCCCTGGGAAAAAGGGGCAGGTCATCGTTGTCCCGACCACCACTGAGGATAAATTCTATCACGACAACTCAATAACCGAGGAAGAGCCTTCCACCGGCGGATCAGGCGAAGGCGATGAAGGCGATGTGATAGGAGAACAGCCGATTGATCCCCAACAGGGTGAAGGAGAGGGTGGAGCCGGAGAAGGCGGTGATGCGGAACATGACATAAGCTCAGAGGCCTTTGATCTTGGGAAAATCCTCACGGAAAAATTTGAGCTTCCCAACTTAAAGGACAAAGGCAGAAAAAAATCCTTTACAAAATACAAATATGATCTGACGGACAAGAACAGGGGATTCGGCCAGGTACTTGATAAAAAGTCCACACTGAAAAAAATAATCGAGACCAATATAATTCTCGGCAGAATCACAGACAAGGCCGAGTTTGAAAGCCATGACTTTCTCATTAATCCCGGGGATCACATCTACCGGATCATGTCAAAAGAAAAGGATTTCGAAAACCAGGCAGTTGTCTTCTTCCTCCGCGACTACTCAGGATCAATGGGCGGCAAACCCACGGAAGTCATTACATCACAGCATCTCTTTATATACAGCTGGCTCATGTATCAATACCAGAACAATGTTGAAACAAGATTTATTCTGCATGACACAGAGGCAAAAGAAATTAAGGACTTCCACACCTACCATAATTTAAATGTTGCCGGCGGGACTAACGTGCATCCTGCTTTTGAACTGACCAACAAAATTGTCGAAGAAGAAAAACTTGCAATAGATAATAACATTTATGTCTTTCACGGCACAGACGGTGACGATTGGGAAAATACCGGAGAAAAGATGCTAGAGGCGACAAAGAAGATGTTGTCATATGCCAACCGTATAGGGATAACCATTGCCAGAAATACTTGGTCAAGCACCGCGGATTTATCCATCGTTGAAAAATACATGAACGGTTCAGGACTCCTTAGGGAAAAGCCGGACCTCATCCGTATGGATACCATGATTGCAGAGAACGCTTCCGAAGAAAGAATTATTGACGGAATAAAAAAATTGATAAGTTGACAGGACAATATGGAACTGATCGATCAACACACAAAGGCCATCATGGAGGAATGCAAGGTCCGGGCGCGTGATGCCGGGCTTTCATTTGACGATGAGAGCCTTGAGTATATCGTCACCAACCGGGACCTTCTGGAACTTTCTCCAAAGGTAATGATCCCGACCCTGTATGATTACTGGCTCGATGATGTAGAGGTCTTAAAAAATAAAGGCCAGTACAAACTCTATCCGGGCAATCCCTACGAGACCGTGATCAACTCCCGGCCCGCTATCTCCTTTTACAACGACAACAATCCCGACTGGCTGAACATCATGATTTTTTATCATGTTCTGGCCCATATCGATTTTTTTCAGAACAACATTCTTTTTGAAAAAACCTGGAAAGATGATTTTGCAGGCCAGGCCCTGGCCGACAAAAGATTGATTGAGAATCTCCGCAGTGAGCATGGGAGATGGGTGGACTATGTTATTGAGTTCAGCCGCGGGATCGACAACCTGGCAGGCTACTATGACGCCCTGGCAAGACCGGGTTTCCCTGACACCTACAAACCGTCCGACCGGGTTCTCTTCTATTTTGACGTCTTTCTACAGGAAATCTTAAAATCCCAGGACCACGAAATATTCAAGGAAATTGAGCGATACAACCAATTGGTTGAACAGAACCCGGAACTTGGCGAATCCTTATTTTTTTCTGAAATCAGACCGCATTATCCTGAATTCGAGGTGAAATTTGAAAAATACCGGAAACAGGAGGAAGAAGGCCCCCTGGACCTGATGGGATTCATCCGTGACAACTCTGTGGTCCTTCAAAAGGAAGACAACCAATGGATGAAATCCGTTTTAAGCGTTGTCAGAAATACGGCCCTCTACCTTGCACCCCAGATCAGGACTAAAATCCTGAACGAGGGATGGGCCAGTTACTGGCACGATGAGTTGTTCCGAAAAGACGACAGGATCAGCGGACACGAGATCGCTTATGCAAGGATAAACGCGGGCGTCACAGCTTTAAGCAGAGTCGGCCTGAACCCGTATGCGATCGGTTTAAGGTTGATTCAATACATTGAGGAACTTGCAGATAAGGGTAAGCTTGATTTTAATTTTCAAAATATTCAGGATATTCAAACGCGTGAAAATTTTGACAAAAAAGTCGGCACAGGCAGGGAGGCCATTTTTAAACTCAGAAAATACTCTGCTGATTTTCCCTTTATCAACAAGTACGTTGATCAGGATTTTATAGATAAACACGATCTGTTCGTGGCCGGAAAAAGGCCCAACATGGAAAAGGGCACTATCGAGTACTTTGTGAAAAGCAGAAAGGGGGAAGATTACAAAAAAATGCTCATCGACTCGCTCTATCATCCTCCGAGCATCACGGTCGTCCCGGAAAAAACAAATGAAAAAAATATATACCTGTCCCATGATTTTGAAGGCAAACAGCTGATCAGACCATTTGTCGCAAACACCATGATTGGGATTGAATACCTCTGGGGCGGGCAGGTCCAGCTTGAGACAACTGAAATTGTGATGAAAAAAGCACCGGCGCCGGGCGAAAAACCGGAATTTTCCTATAATCGGGTGCTCTACACCATGAAAGATAAAAGACTCTCCAGGGGAAAACTGGAGTAAGGGTTCGCTCAGACTTGAAATGCCATGGCAAAAAACAAAAAAAGTCGTAACCACGAAAAAAAAGATGCCAGGAAGGGTCGCAAAAGCGGCTCTTCACAGGCGCTGATCAATCTGAGCAAGGATCTTTCAGAAAAGGGAAGACGTCCGCCCATGCCATTCAGTGACTTTCTCGATCTTACCGCCGACAGGCCCGAATTCGTTTTCCGGGACATCTTCCGGCTGTTCTATGACATGGTCCATTACTACATCCCTGAAGGTGTTGACGAATACGGTGGCTCGGAAGACTCGATAGGATATGTCCACTACGACACTTCAAGGCTGCTCGTGAAAAAGTGCGACAACCCTTTTTTTGCCGACCGTCCGTTTGCAAACCGGCTTATGGACTTGACAAACGCGTTTAAGGAAGGGGGGGCGAGGAACAACAACATATTTCTTTTCGAGGGGCCTCCAGGAAGCGGCAAAAGCACCTTTCTGAACAACCTGCTTTTTAAACTCGAAGAATATATCAGGCTGGAAGAAGGCACGATCTACAAGACCTATTGGCGGCTTGATATAGAGAAACTGGGCGGCCTTCAGCAGTTTAAACGCGCCATGCGGAAAGTCGCGGATGAAAACGGGGAAGAACAGCTGTTCCATGGAAGTTGCGGTCCCAATGCAGGCCCGTTCAGATACCCCAAGACACACCTTGAATTCTCATGCCCCAAGCACGACCATCCGATTCTTCAGATTCCCAAGGAGAACAGGAAAAAATTCCTCGATGATCTGATAAGCGATCCACACTTTAAGGAAAAGCTCTTCAATGAAAAGGAATACGAGTGGGTACTGACGGAGATCCCGTGCAGCATCTGCAGATCCATCTTCTTTTCCCTTGTGGACATCCTCGGCGACCCGCTTGAGGCCTACAAGATGATTTATGCCCGCAAGGCGCATTACAACCGGCAATTCGGAGAAGGCATAACGATCTTCAACCCGGGAGACCCGCTTAACAAAAGGCCCATTTCAAGGCCCAATCTTCAGCACATGATCAACAACCTGGTAAAGGCGGACCGAGTTGAATTCGTCTTTTCCGACCTTGCAAAGACCAATAACGGGGTGCTGGCCTTGATGGATATTAAAGACAACAACGTCAACCGGCTCATCAACCTCCACGGCATCATCAGCGACGGCGTGCACAAGGTCTCCTTGGTGGAAGAACATATAAAATCACTGTTCGTGGGATTGATAAACCCTGCGGACAGGAAACATTATGAACAGATACCCTCTTTCAAGGACAGGATAATCACGGTCAAGATTCCATATGTACTGGATTACAATACAGAAGTTGCCATCTACAAAAACAAATTCGGCCGCGCCATTCGTTCAAAATTTCTGCCAACGATCCTTGAGAATGTTGCAAAGATCATCATTTCATCACGACTTAACAGGGACTGCCCTGCAATCAAGAAGTGGATCCCGAACCCTGAAAAGTACGGCAAGTATCTTGACAAACATTGTATGTTGCTGAAAATGGACATATATACCGGCAAGATTCCACCATGGCTCAAGGAAGAGGATCTAAAATCTTTTGACCAGCCTGCAAGACGGGCCGTTATAGGCGCTTCCGAACGTGAGGGAGTAAAAGGATTTTCCGGCAGGCAGTCACTTCTCATCTTTCAGGAGCTGCTGACCAAATGTTCCAAGTTCGACCACCTGATCACAATGGATATGGCAATCTCCTTTTTCAAAAAAGATGAGTTATACAACAAGGAGATACCGGAAGGATTTCTTGATTCCATTGGCGACATGTATGATTACAACGTGCTCCAGGAGATGAAGGAGGCAATCTATCATTTCAGCGAAAGCCAGATATCCAGGGACATCAAGAATTACCTTTTTGCAATCAATTTTGAGATTGGAGCCACTGAAAAATGCGAATATACGGGCGACATCATAGATATCTCCGAGGAATATTTTGAACATATCGAAGCGATCTTCCTTGGAAACAACAGTAAAAGTGATGAACAGATATCATTTAGAAAAGATCTGCACAGTGAATATATCACAAAGACCCTTGCCCAGGAGATCAGGCTGAAAGAGCGCCCCATCGAAGAGACCGAGCAGTTCAAGGCCCTGTTTGAGAAATATACGAAAAATCTAAAAGAATACTCTCTGGTCCCGTATCTTGAAAATGAGAACTTCAGGCGGGCTATTCTCGACTACGAGACTACCGATTTTAAGACATATGACAAACGGCTGAAACGGGATGTCTCCCAGCTCATGTCAAATCTGACAGGCAAATTCAACTATTCCCCGGAAGGGGCAAAGCAGATCTGCATCTATGTCCTTGACAAGGATCTGGCCAAGAAATATTGAACTGTGCGATTAGGAATATCCTATATTTTTTTGTGAAGTTTTCCATTGTGATGATGGTTCTACATTCCGGGGAAACCCGCCCGCTTCCGCCTCCAAATTTCCGCTTCATCCTCATATTACATCCACCAAGCTAACCGGCTCAGGTTTTGCCGAGAAGAGCAGGTAAGGTCGTTATGGCTTGCTTTGCCGGAATAAGATTGACATTGTCCACAAACATTTCTTTGTCTCCGCCATAAAACATATATAGGGTGGCTTGGGGATAATCTTTGGCAAAAGCCTTAAGACCCCTGAATTCTCTGGTGCGG